>CAMXKT010000001.1 GCA_947244595.1 uncultured Oscillibacter sp.
AAGAAACTTCTTCATACTGGTTTTCCTCCTTAATAAAAATCTGTATGGAAGGGAACGGGGACCGAATCTCTCCCCGGTTATTTTGATTATACAGGAAATGGGAGGAAAGTTCAATGCGCTTTTTCAGGTTTTTGGAAATTTACAAGAGAGCGCTGTAGATTCCCGGCTATTTCTACGAATCCGCCAAAGGGCAAAACAGCGGCACGAGGGGGAAAGTTTTCCGGATTTTCTTTGACAAACCGGTAAGAATGTGGGATACTTCAAAGAGAGGAAACCATATTACCCGGGGCTCCGCGCCCCTGGATGAATCGGGAGTGAACCATGGATCAACTGAGAAAGAAAAAAGGCTTTATCTGCGACATGGACGGTGTGATCTATCACGGCAACCAGGTCCTGCCCGGCGTGCGGAAGTTCGTCGAGTGGCTGACGGAGGAAAAGAAGAACTTTCTGTTCCTGACAAACTCCAGCCAGTACACCCCCAAGGAGCTCCAGCAGAAGCTGGCCCGGATGGGGCTGGACGTGGACGAGTCCCACTTTTACACCAGCGCCCTGGCCACAGCCCATTTCCTGGACAGTCAGGCCCCGGGGTGCAGCGCCTATGTGGTGGGAGAGCATGGGATCACCAACGCCCTCTACGACAAAGGAATCACCTATAACGACGTAAACCCGGACTATGTGGTGGTGGGCGAGTCCTCCGCCTATAACCTGGAGCAGATCACCAAGGCCATCCGCCTGGTGAACGCCGGGGCCAAGCTCATCGGCACAAACCCGGACCTGACGGCTCCGGCGGAGGCGGGCATCGTCCCGGCCTGCCGGGCCCTCATCGCCCCCATCGAGCTGGCCACCGACAAAAACGCCTATTTTGTGGGCAAGCCCAACCCCCTGATGATGCGCACCGGCCTGCGGATGCTGGGGGTCCACTCCGAGAACGCGGTCATGATCGGAGACCGGATGGACACGGACATCATCGCCGGCATCGAAACCGGTTTGGACACGGTGCTGGTGCTCTCCGGCGTGTCCACCCGGGAGACCTGCGAGGAGTACCCCTACCGGCCCAAATTCATCCTGAAGGGCGTGGGGGAAATCCCCGGGAAATAACACCCGCCGGGTCAGGATTTTGCTGTTGAAAACCTGTCCCACCCCGTGGTATACTGTAGCCGCGGAGGGCCGTCTCCTCGGTCCGGCCCTCTGCGGAAAATATCTGCAAGGAGAATGATCATCATGAGAACCGTCAAGATCGGCTTCATCGGCTGCGGCCGCATGGGCAAGCTCCACATGGCAAACCTTATCAACTCCGTCCCCGGCGCGGAAGTCGTCGCCGTGTCCGATCCCTATATCGATACCAACGGGGGCCGGGAGTGGTGCCAGCAGCGCGGCATCCCCAACATCTCCGACAGTTATGAGAATGTACTGAACGATCCCCAGGTGGAGGCGGTCTTTGTCTGCTCCTCCACCGATGCCCACTGCCCAATGTCCCTGGCAGCGGTGAAAGCTGGGAAGCATACTTTCTGCGAGAAGCCCATTACATACGACGTGCCCCAGATCCTGGAGCTCCAGAAGGCCATCGAGGAGGCCGGCGTCAAGTTCATGGTGGGCTTCAACCGCCGCTTTGACCACAACCACAAGGCCGTGGCCGAGGCGGTCAAGCGGGGCGACATCGGCGATCCCCACATCGTCACCGTCTCCTCCCGGGACCCCGAGCCCCCTACCATGGAGTATGTGGCAGTCTCCGGCGGCCTGTTCTACGACATGATGATCCACGACTTTGATATGGTCCGCTACGTCACCGGGGCCGAGGCTCTGGAGATCTCCGCCGTGGGCTCCTGCCTGGTGAACCCCAAGCTCCAGGAGGAGTCCGGCGTCCCCGACGTGGACACCGCCGTGGTAACCATGAAAATGGATAACGGATGCATTGCGGTGATCAACAACTCCCGCCAGGCCGTCTACGGCTACGACCAGCGGGTGGAGGTCTTCGGCTCCAAGGGCATGGTCTCCGACGGGAACGACCTGCACAGCACAGCCGCCATCATGACGGTGGACGGCTGCCGGACGGAGAAGCCCCTGTGGTTCTTCCTGGAGCGCTATACCCAGGCTTTCATCGACGAGGTGGCCAGCTTTGTGGACGCCGTCGCCAACGACAAACCGGTAGAGACCGGCGTGGTGGACGGCCTGATCCCCGTGCTGATGGCGAAAGCGGCTACCGAGTCCTGCCGGGCTGGAGGGAAGTTCGTCAAGGTGGAGCGCCCGTAACCAAGCGCCCCCAATGGCGTCCCGGCGCGCAGTCGGCAAAATGAAAGAAGCAGGGGGAAGCGGCTCGCTTCCCCCTGCCTTTTTGTCTTTCCCGCGCCGGCGCTCAGGCGTGCCGGTAAGCCTTGCGGCAGAACATGCCGTTGGCGGCGGTGCCCCGGTTTTTCCGGGCCTCTTCCTGCTTGCGCAGGCGGCTGAAACCGTCCTCAACTCCGGCTTTATTCATATTGGAAGTGAGCATCAGGCTGCCAAAGCAAAGGGCGCCGGCTTCATCAAACATCTTCTGAAACATGATTATACCTCCTGTTTCTCGGGAGGAACGCGCCTCCCATCTCTTCGTTGTTGGGTTCTCCCCGGTTCCGTGCTCCCCGGAGATTGGCCTTAGTATAGCCGTTCCCCCTGCCCTTGGCAAGAATCAAACTGGGCAAAGTTTCCGGACCTTCGCCTCCGAATTTATGCTTTCTGCACAAAAAATTAACCGATTTTCCGTTATTATAACCAATGCTCCTCCGCAAACGACGCGCATCCCGCAAAAGTCAAAAAAACCGGAATCTATTTAACATTTCCTCCGTTTTTGAAAAAGCTGGAAATAACATTCCCCTGTTCTTTTGAATTGGGAAAAACAAGAAATATTCTTCAAATTTCGACTTTTCGAATGTAAATAGACAAGATAAGTATCGTTATCTTACACAAAATCATTCCTAAACTTTTGACGTCCAGCCGTTGAAAATAACATATGCACTGTTCTTTCCAACATTTCTCCATCACATTTTTCCTGTCCTCCTGTTAAAATTAGCTATAGAAAGACGGAGGGCCCCGCCGCTTCACAAAGTATGTACGAGAATGAAGGAGGAACCCACAATGACAACCCCGGACACCCAGACCAAACGGCTTCCCGCCAGCCAGAAATACGCCTTCGGTATCGGCGCTATCGGCAAGGACGCCATCTGCAACCTGGTCGGCGCCTTCCTGATGCTCTACCTGACGGACACCCTGGGTCTCGGCGCCACCTTTGCCGGTATCCTGCTGGGCGCCGCCCGAATCTGGGACGCCATCAACGACCCCATGATGGGAATGATCGTGGACAACACCCACACGAAATACGGAAAATTCCGCATCTGGCTCATCATCGGCACCCTGGTCAACTCCGTGTTCTTCATCCTGCTCTTCACCACCTGCGGCATCACGGACAAAGGAACCCTGATGGTCTACGTGTCCGTCATGTACATCCTCTACGGCATGACCTACACCATCATGGACGTGCCCTACTGGTCCTGGCTGCCCAACCTGTCCAGCGATCCCCGTGAGCGGGAATCCATCTCCGTCATCCCCCGTATCTTCGCTTCCATCGGCGGCTTCATCGTGTGCACCTTCGGCCTGAAATTCATCAACTACTTCAATGAAATGGCCGGAGACCACACCGTGACCCAGACCCAGGAGAACGGCGAAATCCTGAACATCTCCGTCACGGGCTTCACCTACGCCGCCGTGGCCATCGTGGTTTTGTTCATCGTCTGCATCGGCATCACCTGCGCGGTGGTCAAGGAAAAGCCCACCATCGGAGAGGGCAAGGCGGAAAAGACCAGCCTGAAGGAAGCCTTCGCCATCATCATCAAAAACGACCAGCTGGTGGCCTTCATCGGCCTGCTGCTGACCTTCAACCTCTGCACCCAGCTCCTCAAGGCCTTCGCCGTCTACTACTTCAAAGAGGCCTGCGGCAACGCCTACCTGTACTCCATCTTTGGCTACGCCATCATCGCCGAGATGATCGGCCTGTTCCTCTTCCCCAAGATCGCCAAGAACATGGAGCGCGAGAAGGTCTACTTCCTGGCCTGCGGCCTGCCGGTCATCGGTCTGGTGCTCCTGCTGATTCTGGGCTATGTGGCCCCCTCCAGCTCCGTCGGCGTCATCGCCTCCTGCGCCTTCATCTTCTTCGGTTCCGGCCTGTCCCTGGGCACCACCACCTGCTGCATCGCTGACGTCATCGACTACGGCGAGCTGAAATTCGGCAAGCGGAACGAATCCGTCACCTGCTCCGCCCAGACCTTCCTGATGAAGGCCGCCTCCGCCGTGGCCGCCACGCTCACCGGCGTGGGCCTGGACCTCATCGGCTACAATCCCGAGACCTCCGGCGCCCAGTCCGCGGGCACCATCCTGGGCATCCGGGTTCTGATGTTCGCCGTGCCCATCGCCCTGGCCATCATCAGCTTCCTGATCTACAAGACCCAGTATAAGCTGAAGGGCGCGCGCCTGGACCAGCTGACGAAAGACGTCAACGCCCTCCACGCCAAGCAGAGCCGCAAATAAGAAACACCACACCAAGGAGGTACCCCCATGAGTGTTATCTACCACGAGAGCGCAAAGACTTTTCACCTGACCAACGGCAAAATCAGCTACATCATGAAGGTGCTTCCCAACGGGGCCCTGGGGCAGCTGTACTTCGGCAAGGCCATCCGGGACCGGGAGGACTTCGATCACCTGCTGGAGATGAAGCACCGCCCCATGACCTCCTGGGTCTTCGAGGGAAACAAGTTCTTCTCCCTGGAGCACACCCGGCAGGAGTACCCCTCCTACGGCTCCACCGACTACCGCCATCCCGCCGTGCAGATCCTCCAACCCGACGGCAGCCGGATCACGGACTTCGTGGTCCAGTCCCACTCCATCGCCCCCGGCAAGCCCGCCCTGGAGGGCCTGCCCGCCACCTACTGCGAGGCGGGCAGCGAGGCGGAGACCCTCACCGTCCACCTGCGGGACGAGCTGCTGGGCGTCTCCCTGGACCTGAACTACACCCTCTTCGCGGACCGGCCGGCCCTGGCCCGCTCCGCCCGCATCGTCAACGAAGGGGCGCTGGACCTCCATCTGACCCACGCCATGAGCCTGTGCCTGGACCTTCCCGACAGCGACTATGAGTTCGTCCACTTCTCCGGGGCCTGGTCCCGGGAACGCTGGATGAAGGTCCGGAAGCTGGAGCAGGGCATTCAGTCCGTGGAGTCCGCCCGGGGCCACTCCTCTCACAACCACAACCCCTTCATCATGCTCCGCCGCCCGGGCACGGACGAGGACAAGGGCGAGGTCATCGGCCTCTCCCTCATCTACTCCGGCAACTTCCTGGCCCAGGCGGAGGTGGATACCTGGGACTCTACCCGGGTCACCCTGGGGATCAACCCCTTCGGCTTTGACTGGAAGCTGACCCCCGGCGAGGCCTTCCAGACTCCTGAGGCCGTCATGGTCTACTCCGGAGAGGGCATGAACACCATGAGCCGGACCTTCCACCAGCTCTACCGCAGCCGCCTGGCCCGGGGCCAGTGGCGGGACCAGCCCCGGCCCATTCTCATCAACAACTGGGAGGCCACCTACTTCGACTTCAACGAAGATAAGCTGGTGTCCATCGCCGAGGCGGCCCACAAAGACGGCGTGGAGCTCTTCGTCCTGGACGACGGCTGGTTCGGCGCCCGGTGCAGCGACTTCGCGGGCCTGGGGGACTGGACCCCCAACAGGGACCGCCTCCCCGGCGGCATCGCCAGCCTGGCCCAGCGCATCAACGACCTGGGCATGAAATTCGGCCTCTGGTTCGAGCCGGAGATGGTCAACAAGGACTCCGACCTCTACCGGGCCCACCCGGACTGGATCATCCATACCCCGGGCCGCCGGGAATCCCACGGCCGGAACCAATATGTCCTGGACTTCTCCCGGCCCGAAGTGGTGGACTGCATCTACGGCCAGATGGCCAAGCTCCTCAGCGAAGCCAAGATCTCCTATATTAAATGGGACATGAACCGCAGTATCTCGGAGCCCTTCTCCGAGGCCCTGCCGGCGGACCGGCAGGGAGAGCTGTTCCACCGCTATATCCTGGGGGTCTACAGCCTCTATGAGCGGCTGACCACGAATTTCCCCCATGTGCTCTTCGAGTCCTGCGCCTCCGGCGGCGGGCGGTTCGATCCCGGCATGCTGTATTACGCTCCCCAGGGCTGGGTCTCCGACGACTCCGACGCCGTGGAGCGGCTGAAAATCCAGTACGGCACCTCCTACTGCTATCCCATCAGCTCCATCGGAGCCCACGTGTCGGCGGTGCCCAACCATCAGGTAAAGCGCATCACACCCCTGTCCACCCGGGCCAACGTGGCTCACTTCGGCACCTTCGGCTATGAACTGGACCTGAACAAGCTCACCGCCGAGGAGCGGGAGCAGGTCCGGCGGCAGATCGCCTTTATGAAGGAGTACCGGGCGGTCCTCCAGTTTGGGGACTTCTACCGGCTCCGCTCCCCCTTCGATGGGAACTTCACCTCCTGGATGGCGGTGAGCCCGGACAAAAAGACCGCCCTGGTGGGCTGGTATCGGACGCTGAGCGAGGCCAACGGCCCCTGCCGCCGGGTGAAGCTCCAGGGTCTGGATCCGGAGCTGAACTACACCGTGGACGGCGGAGAGGCCCACTACGGGGACGAGCTGATGAACCTGGGCCTGCTGACAACAGACAGCGGCGCGGGCGAGTGCCAGCCCGACGAGCGGCCTATCTGCGACTTCGACTCTCACATTTTTGTTTTGACGGCGTTAAAGCCCCATTTTAAACCGCTCCCCTCCGTCCCCCTATACACCCGAGCGGGGCCGCCGTGTGGGGCGCCCCGGCTCGGTTTAGGCCGGCGAAAGGATCGTTTCGCCGGTCTGAGTAAGCATTCAGAATGTCGGAAACCCTCTGAAAACTCAAGATTCCAATGGCGCGGAAAACTCCTCCCGGGCTTCCGGCGCACACGCTTCCTTCCCGCCAAACGGGTCTTCGGGCGTCTCCGGCAGATGCTCCAGGCTGCGCAGGGCCCGGTCCCGGTCCCACTTCCGGTACTTCACCGGCGTGATACCAAACTGCTGCTTAAAGGCCTTTGAGAAGACCTGGGGATCCTGGTAGCCGCAGCTCATGGCAATGTTGGCCACGGAGGCGTCGGTCAAGGTCAGCTGCTCCTTGGCCCTGGTCAGTCGGAACTGGGTCAGGCACTCCTGGGGAGACACCCCCAGCACCCGCCGGAACAGGGTAAAGAGATAGCTCCGGTTCAGCGCCACATAGCCCGCGATATCCGCCACGGTGATGCCGTTGGCGTAGTTGTTCCGGATGTACTCCATGGCCTGGTGGATATACAAATTCTCCCGCTCCCGCTTGGTCAGGCGGCGCTCCGGCCCCCAGGAGATCCCCTTGGCCAGACGGGCGAAGAACCGGCACAGCAGGGACTGGAGCATGAAGTCCGCCTCGGCGTCGGACTTATTGTAGGTCAGCATGGACTCCACCAGCTTCAAGAGCTCCCCATCGTCCTCACAGCGGAAAGTCAGCCGGTCGCCCCCCAGGCCCAGGCTCCGCAGGCAGCTCTCGCACTTGGCCCCGTCGAAGCCGATCCAGAGGTACGTCCACGGGTCCTCCTCGTCGGCCTGATAGAAGGTCTGCTTGTTGGGCTCGATCAGGAAGCCCTCCCCCTTGTGCAGGGAGAACTCCTGATCCTCCACCCGATAGATCCCGCTTCCGTCCAGGATATAGTGAAGGAGGTAGTTGGGACGGACCGCCGGACCGTAGCTGTGCAGCGGCTCGCAGCGGGCGTGGCCGCAGTAGCAGAGATAGAAATCGGAGAACTTCTGATACTGCTTTTGCAGATGCAGCACGTAGCTTTCTTCCATCGCGCCTCCTCCTTACTCTTTGGCTTGGATCCGCGGCCCTCAGCCGCCGCAGTGCCCGCCGTTTCCGGCGCAGCCGTGTTTGTCCTCCCCGCAGCGCTCGTGTTCCCCGTGGTGCTCGTGGTGGCTGCACCGGACGTCGGCGCTGTAGTCCAGCGTTCCCGCCAGCAGGGCCCGAACCGCCTCGTCCGCCTCGCCGGTCACACCGCCATAGAGCCGAATCCCCGCCTGGGCCAAGGCCTCCTGGGCTCCCGCGCCGATGCCGCCGCAGATCAGCGTGTCCACGCCCAGGCCGGACAGAAAGCCCGCCAGGGCGCCGTGACCGCTTCCGGCGGGGTCGGTGGTCCGCTCTCCGGCAATCCGCCCGTTTTCCACATCGTAAATTTTGAACTGTTCCGTATGGCCGAAGTGCTGGAACACCCGGCCGTTCTCATAGGGTACCGCGATTTTCATGGGTAACTCTCCTTCCGCTGTTTTCCCGGCGGACGCCGGGACATATTTTTATCTAGGATAGCTCATTTCAGGGCAAACGTCAAGCCGCTCCAAAGTCAGTGCGGCTCATAGTTGCACTGCCGGCAGTGGGCCATGGAACCGCCGTACTCCTCCCGGCGGTAAGACCCCGCCCACCGGCAGATCTCCTGGAGGATCGGCACCACGGACCACCCCCGCTCTGTCAGACAGTATTCCACCCGGGGCGGAATTTCATCGTAAGATTTCCGGTCCACAATTCCCGCGGCCAGCAGCTCTCTCAGCGCCGCCGCCAGCACCGCGTCGGTGATATTTCCCATCTTCCGGCGCAGCTCGCTGTAGCGCAGAACCTCCTTGGCCGCCAAAACGCAGATAATCCGGGATTTCCATTTGCCGCCGAAGACCTCCAGGCCGTACTCCAGCGGACAGCGGATGTCTCTCTCCAGCTTGCGCTGATACGCCACCGCCTCACCTCCTCCGGTTTCCTCTATTGTAGAATGGAGCCGTCCGTTTCTCAAGTCACTATGAAGTTTATAAGCGGCTTATAAATTGACCGGTATCTTTACGCCGGGGTTTCGGGCGCATACAATGGGCCATATTCACCGGCGGGTCCCCGCCGGAATCAAAAGGAGGACATTGAAGCATGAACCTGAACGAAGCCGTGAAAAAACTCCTCAAGGAGCAGATGTGGTATCTGGCCACCTATGACCAGGAGCCCAACGCCGTGCCCGTGGCCTTTAAGGACGTCTCTGAGGACGGGACGCTGACCGTGGGCGACGTGTTCCTGGAGACCACGCTGCACAACATCCAAAAGAACGGCAGAATCGCCGTCTCCGCCAGCAACGGGAGTACCCTGGAGGGCTATCAGATCAAGGGGACCGCCCGGTATGTCACCGAGGGTCCCGTCGTGGACGCCTTCAAAAAGCAGGTGGAGACCATGTTCAAGGGCGCGGCTACGGCGAAAGGCGCTCTGATCATCACGCCGGAAAAGGTCATCGTCACCACTCCCGGCCCGGACAACAAGAAGGAACTCTGAGTACGCTCCCCCCACTTTGCCGTTGCAATCAAAAAAGGAATATGTTACCATGGATGCGTCAAGACGGAAACCATACCGGTTGAAAAGGAAGGGGCATCTATGGCGAGACAGAAAATCATCTGCGACTGCGACCCCGGCCACGACGACGCCGTCGCCCTCATGCTGGCGGCGGGCAGCCCGGAGCTGGAGCTCCTGGGCGTCACCGTGGTGGCGGGGAACCAGACCCTGGACAACACCGTCCGCAACGCCTGCCATGTGCTGCAGTGGCTGGGCCGGGAGGAGATTCCCGTCTACGCAGGCTGCGGCCGCCCCCTGGTCCGGGACCGGGTGACGGCGGGGGACATCCACGGCGAAACGGGCCTGGACGGCCCCATTTTTCCGCCCCTGCGAAAGGAATCGGAAAAGGAACACGCGGTGGATTTCCTGGTCCGCACGCTGCTGGAGTCCCAGGGGGATATCACTGTGATCACCACCGGCCCCATGACGAACTTAGGGCTGGCCCTGCGGATGGAGCCCGGGATCGCGGAGAAGATCCGAAGGATCGTCCTGATGGGCGGCTCCTACACCAACGGCAACGTCACTCCGGCGGCGGAGTTCAACATCCTGGCGGACCCGGAGGCCGCCCACATCTGCTTCACCTCCGGGCGGCCCGTCACCATGATCGGCCTGGACGTAACGAGGAAGGTTCTCTGTTACCCCGAGATCGTGGAGCGGATGGCCACGGCCGGCACCCGCGCTTCCCGGCTCTTCGTGGACCTGATGGGGCACTTCTGCAAAACCCAGAAGGAGGTCTTCGGTTGGGAGGGCGGCCCTCTCCACGACCCCGTCACCATCGCCTCCCTGCTGGACCCGGCCCTGGTGACCACAAAGCCCATGAACGTCCGCATTGACTTGAGCCACGGGGACTCCTACGGCCGGACCAACTGCGACGCCTTCGGCTACTTAGGCCTTCCCGCCACGGCGGACGTGGCCGTGGACATCAATGTGGCCCGCTTCTGGGACCTCATTGAGGCCGGTCTCCGGCGCTACGGCGGGACGGAGGCGGGCGCATGAGGGTTCTCTGCTTCGGCTCTCTGAACATCGATTACGTCTACGAGATCCCGCATTTCGCCTCCGGCGGGGAGACCCTGGCCGCCGCCTCCTTCCAGCGCTTCAGCGGCGGCAAGGGCCTGAACCAGTCCATCGCCCTGGCCCGGGCCGGGCTGGAGGTCCGGCACGCCGGGGCCGTGGGCCGGGACGGCCTGTTCCTCCTGGAGGAGTTTCGGGCGGCGGGGGTCGATACCGGCTATGTGGAGGTCCTGGAGGACGTCTCCACCGGCCACGCCATGATTCAGTGGGCCCCCTACGGGGAGAACTGCATCCTGCTCTACGGCGGGGCCAACCGCCGGGTCACCCGGGAACAGATTGACCGGGTCCTCTCGGACTTCGGCCCCGGGGACGCCCTGGTCCTGCAAAACGAGATCAGCGAACTGCCCTATCTGGCGGACCGGGCCAAGGCCCGGGGGATGACCGTGGCCCTGAACCCCTCCCCCATGGAGGATGGACTCCTCCCCCTGCTTCCCTCCGCCGACTGGCTGCTCCTCAACGAGGTTGAGGCGGCCCAGCTCCTGGGCGGACTGGGGAAGTCCGTTCCGGAGGCGGGGGAGGCCCTGGCGGGAGCGCTGGCGGAGGCCCTGCCCTCCACAGCCGTCGTGCTGACCCTGGGGCCCCAAGGCTCCCTCTGCGCCCAGGGACGCCGCCTTGTCAGGCGGGAGGCGGTCCCCGTCCGGGCCGTGGACACCACGGCGGCGGGAGACACCTACACCGGCTTCTTCCTGGCCGGGGTCCTGAGCGGACAGAGCGTGGAGTGGGCCATGGAATACGCCTCCGCCGCCGCGGCCATCGCCGTCACCCGGCCCGGGGCCGCGCCCTCCATCCCCTCCCGGGGGGAGGTCCTGGCGGAAATGGAGAGGTAACCGTATAGGAAAGAGGCGGAGCCGGTTTGACGGCTCCGCCTCTATTTGTCCTCACCGCCGGGCCGCCGGGCCCGGTTTTTCCGTTCCCGCTGATAGCACTGGTCGCACAGCCGCCCCCGGTGATACAGGGGCAGGGCCTTTCCGCAGAGCTGGCAGAAGCGGATGTTGTTCCGCAGGCGGTGGAGCAGGATTTCGTTGATCTCGTCCGCCACCTGCTCCCGGCTGTCGTAGAGCCGCTCCTCGTCCACCGGGCAGCCGAAGGCCTTGGCGAAGGAGAAGTAGAGATCCAGCTTCCGGTAATACTGTTCCAGCTCCGGCAAAGTGGGGTCCCCCTCCGGAAGGCCGGGCTGTTCCACATCCTCCCCCTGCTGCCAGCGGCGCAGGAAGGAGAAGAACAGCTCCCGCAGGGCCTCCTCCGTCTCGTCGAAGGGGATGTTGGCCGCCCGCAGCTCCTGCTCCCGGGTGAGGGTAAAGCCCATCTCCCGCATCTTGGAAATCAGGGTGATATACCGGGTGATGTCCAGCTTCCGGTAGGGCTCCACCGTGGGCATCTTGTTCCACTCCGTCAGCACCTCCAGCAGGTCAAACTCCGCCTGGAGCACCAGGTCGGAAAAGCCCGCCACAGCGTGGCTAAGCGGCGGAATCACCGCCTCCAGCCCCGCCCGGATGATGGGCAGGCCCTGGACGGCCCCCACGTATCCCTTGTTATACATCCCGTAGCGCCCCGCCCGCCCGGCGATTTGGCGGATCTCCTCCGGCTTCAGCTCCCGGCGCTCCACGCCGTCGAACTTCTCCGTCTCCATGAAGATGATCCGCCGTATGGGCAGGTTCAGCCCCATGCCGATGGCGTCGGTGGAGACGATATACTCCATCTCCCCCTTTAAAAAGCCCTCCATCTGC
The DNA here is from genome assembly GCA_947244595.1 of uncultured Oscillibacter sp. Taxonomy (GTDB): domain Bacteria; phylum Bacillota; class Clostridia; order Oscillospirales; family Oscillospiraceae; genus Oscillibacter. The sequence goes on from CAMXKT010000001.1 coordinate 12,256, forward strand.
CGCCGCCGGGTGGAGTAGGGCAGAGCCCCGTAGATGATGGCCGGCTCCTTGCCGCTCTGACGCAGGTCCTCCGCCACGCTGAGGACCCCCACCTTGGAAAAGGTGATGAGGGCGTCCCCAGGCTGGACCCGGTGGTAATCCACCGTCCGGGTCATGCAGATCAGCGGCGTGGTCCGCTTGTGGATCTCTACCTCGCAGCTGTCCCCGCAGCTCTCAATGAGCCGGACCAACAGGTCCTCCGCCTCCGGGGCGGCACAGAGGTGGACCTCCGGGGCCAGCACTCCCAGGATGGCCCGGGTCCAGGCGTAGCCCCGCTGGGGGTCCGCGATCATCTGGCACTCGTCGATGACGGCCACGTCGTAATAGCGTTTCAGGTCCAGCTTCTCGGCGGTGGCGGCGGTGTGGGTGTCCCAGGTGCGGGAATCCTCCTCCTCCCCGGTGGTCAGGCTGCAGTCCACCCCCGCCTCCAACAGGGTCTCCTGGGCCTCCAGGGCCAGGAGGCGCAGGGGAGCCAGGTACACGCCGCTGCGGGCCTGCTTGAGGCGCTGGAAGCCCGCGTAGGTCTTGCCGGTGTTGGTGCCCCCCAGGTGGAGGACGAAATGGCGGCGCATGGCGCGGGCCTCCGGGTACTCGTCCTTGGGGTTCAGGGCGATGAGCAGGCTGAGGCTGGTGCGGATGGCCTGGGGCACATACCACACGGACCAGACCGCCGCCAAGCCCTCCTGAAACAGCTGGAGCGCCGGGAAGCCCGGGGCCCGCAGCATGGCCTCCGGGTCCGCCTCCGGCTGGGCGGCGGAAAACGCCTCCAGCGCCTGGGCGGAGAGAGCCCGGAGCACCTGGGGATAGCGCTCCAGCGCCGCCCGGGCCTCAGCGTGGTCGGCGCACTCCCCCAGCCAGGGGACCGCCCGGAGGAAGCTCCGCAGCGCCGCCGTCACGTCCGCGCAGGGACGCCCCCGCTCCAGAGAGAGGAACTCCCGCAGCTGTCCGATGGACTGGCTCTGGCCGAAGGCCCAGCTCCGGGGCAAGGAGCCCAGCCGGGCCAGAATGGCGGCGTGATAGTGTCCCGCCAGCAGCCAGGGGGCGCTGTCCTCCCGCTCCGCCTCCTCCCAGCTCTGGGCCAGGAGGCGGCCCGCGTGCCGCGCGCCGGGGGCCGCGGCCCGGAGGGCGGCTCCCCGCAGCTCCGGGTTCTCCCGGGCCTGGGTGAAGGAGCGGTCCCGCTCCGCCCGGCGGACCTCCTCCTGGCTCCACATGCGGACGGGGCGACCGTTGGACATCAGGATACGGGGCTTGGGCAGCAGCTGTTTCATCTGGTCGTTGGTCCAGCCCCGCTTTCTCAGCACGGTGGCCGACCAGCTCTTCCCGCCGGCGCGTCCGGACATGGCGCTCCCCCCTTTCTCTCTCGAAATCTGTCGATTCCTATGGATAGTATAGCTCAAATTCGCCAAATCTTCAACGGCGGATTTTCCCGCTCTCTCCGGCCCTCTGCCAAATCCTGAGAAATTGGTGGATTTTCCGCCAGGTTTATGTTATAATCGGGCATCGACAATGGAGAAAAAGAGGTATCGTCATGGGAAGCAAACCGCACGCCAAAATCATCAGCTGCAACTCCAACAGCGAGGAGGTCTGCGCCAGCGCCGCCAGAATCTCCACCACCGCCGGAGACGCCCACGAGATTTTTGAAAACGCCAAAGAAAATTCCAAGAACCGCTCCCTCATCGAAAAGGTCCTGGCCTCCGGCCACAAGTCCCTCATCGAACACGCCGTGTTCACCATCGCCCTGCGGGACGTGTCCGTCTTCGTGGAGCAGTTCTTCATCGAATGCCGCCTGGCCTCCTTCACCGTCAAGTCCCGGCGCTACGTGGATTTCAGCCGCCTGGGCTATTACATCCCCCCGGAGCTGGAGGGCGAGGACCTGGCCTTCTACCGCCGCTATATGGACGGGCTCTTTGAGGCCTATGGAAGCCTGCTGGAAGCCGGGGTCCCCAGGGAGGACGCCCGCTTCCTCCTGCCCTACGCCTTTCACAGCAACTTTTACTGCACCCTCAACGCCCGGGAGCTGGGCCATCTCCTCTGCGAGATCCAATACGGCCGGGGCCGGGGCGTCCCGGAGCTCCAGCGTCTGGCGGAGGAACTCACCGGGCAGCTGGAGGAGCGCTTCCCCTGCCTGCTGCCTGAGCTCCGGCAAACCCGCGGGGACAAGCCCGCCGGGGAGGTTCTCCCTCTCCGCTGTTCCTCCGACAAACCCGTCCTCCTCACCCGGCGGGAGACCGGGGCCGTCGCCCTGCTGAACGCCCCGGCGGAGCCTTTGAAGCTGCTGGAGGCCGCTTTCCGCATCCAAAATCCCGGCATGGAAACGCCCTTCGACCTGGAGGCCCTGCCCGGGGCGCGGCGGCCCAGAGAGCTGGAGCAGCTGGCCTACAGCTTCACCATCTCCGACGTCACCCTCTCCGGCGTCACCCATCTGGTCCGGCATCGGATGCAGTCCATTGTCGTCCCGCCCATCCAGAGCGTGGACCACAGCCGGGTTATCCTCCCGGACACCGTGGCCGCCGATCCGGCCTCCCTGGAGCGGTATCAGCGGGCCGTCGAGGAAGCCCACAGCCTGGTCCTCCGGCTCCACGAGCGTCCCGCCCTGGAAAACTACCACTACTACTTTGCCCTCAGCGGAAACCTGATGGACGTCATAACCACCATGAACGCCCGGGAGCTCCAGTGGTTCATCCGCCTGCGGTCCTGCAGCCGGGCCCAATGGGAGGTCCGGGACATCGCCGTGGAGCTGCTGCGGCTGCTCCGGCAGAGCTTCCCGGAGCTCTTCGGCCGCTTCGGGCCCAGCTGCTTCGTCGACGGCCGCTGCCCCGAGGGACGGCTGACCTGCGGCCAAATGGCCGAGACCGTCCAACGGTTTAAAGACCTGCGGTAATCAGCGCACAGGCGGGGACCCGGCCGGTCCCCGCCATTTTTCGCCTTTTCTGACCTTATGATATTTTCACATTCTGGTAATTTCATTATATTCAATCCTGTGTTATGATACAGCCAAATCAGACGCCGGGCGCCGCCCGGCGGGGAAAGGAATGACTGTTATGTCCGCGCTGACCACCTCTCAAAAATCCGGATCCTTCCGCTCCGTGAAATGGCTCACGGCCACCGCCATGCTGATGGCCATGAACATCGCTCTCAGCTCCTTCGGCGTCCCGGTGCCCGGAGGGCACCTTTACCTCAACGACATCGTCATCTGCGCCGCCGCCATCCTGCTGGATCCCCTGGGGGCCTTCCTGGTGGGCGGCGTGGGGGCCTTCATCGGAGACTTCCTCTTCTACCCCGCCCCCATGTTCGTCTCACTGGTCACCCATGGCCTCCAGGCCGCCGTCATCTCCCTCATCGTCCACCGGGCCCCGGCGGACAAGCGGTTCCGCGCCGCCGTCCTGGGCGTCACCGTGGGGGCCGTCATCATGGTGGTAGGCTACTCCCTGGGCCGGGCTTTCATTTACAGCACAGTGGAGTACGCCATTTTAAAACTGCCCTTCCAAATCCTCCAGGCCGCCCTTGGCGCGGTGGTGGGCACGCTGCTGTGCTTCCAGGGCGGGCTGCTGCGGCTCTGGGAAAAGTCCGGCCGCTGACGGGCAGAATGAGAAGCATCACAAAGGACCGCCCGAAAGGGCGGTCCTCTCTTGTTCTTTTTCAGTTCCGCAGGCTGTGCAGCGGGGCGGGGATTCTTCCTCCCCGGTTGATAAAAGCGGCGGAGGACTCCCGGTGGACGGGCATCACCGGGGCGCTGCCCAGCAGGCCCCCCATCTCGATGGTGCCCCCCACGTCCTTCCCCGGGGCGGGGAGGATGCGGACGGCGGTAGTCTTGTTGTTCACCATTCCTATGGCCGCCTCGTCGGCGATGATGGCCGCGATGGTCTCCGCCGGGGTGTCCCCGGGGATGGCGATCATGTCCAGGCCCACGGAGCAGACGCAGGTCATGGCCTCCAGCTTGTCGATGCAGAGGGTCCCGGACCGGGCGGCGGCGATCATGCCCTCGTCCTCACTGACGGGGATGAAGGCCCCGGAGAGTCCCCCCACGCTGGAGGAGGCCATGACGCCCCCCTTTTTCACCGCGTCGTTCAGCATGGCCAGGGCCGCCGTGGTGCCGTGGGTGCCGCAGACCTCCAGGCCCAGTTCCTCCAGGATGCGGGCCACACTGTCCCCGACGGCAGGGGTGGGCGCCAGGCTCAAATCCACAATGCCGAAGGGCGTGTCCAGCCTCCGGCTGGCCTCCTGGGCCACCAGCTGGCCCATGCGGGTCACCCGGAAGGCGGTCTTCTTGATGGTCTCCGCCGCCACGTCCAGGGGCTGGCCCTTGACGGCCTGGAGGGCGTGATAAACCACGCCGGGCCCGGAGACGCCCACGTTGATGACCTTCTCCGCCTCCCCCGCGCCGTGGAAGGCCCCGGCCATGAAGGGGTTGTCCTCCACAGCGTTGCAGAACACCACCAGCTTGGCGCAGCCAAGGCCGTCCCGGTCCGCCGTGCGGTCGGCGGTCTCCCGGACGGTGCGGCCCATGAGGGCCACCGCGTCCATGTTGATCCCCGCCCGAGTGGAGCCCACGTTGACGGAGGAGCAGACCAGCTCCGTCCGGGCCAGGGCCTCGGGGATGGAGCGGATCAGGCGCTCGTCGGCCTTGGTCATCCCCTTCTGGACCAGGGCGGAGTAGCCGCCGATGAAGTTCACGCCGCAGCTCTGGGCCGCCCGGTCCAGGGCCAGGGCGAAGGGGACGTAGTCCTCCGTCTCGCTGGCCCCGGCTACCAGGGCCATGGGGGTAACGGAGATGCGCTTGTTCACAATAGGGATGCCGAACTCGTCCTCGATGTCCTGTCCGGTCTTTACTAATCTCTCGGCGCAGCGGCAGATCTTCTCATAGACCTTCTCACAGGCCCGCTTGGGGGCCGGGTCGCAGCAGGAGAGCAGGGAGATGCCCATGGTGATGGTGCGGATGTCCAGGTGCTGCTGGTCGATCATCTCGATGGTGGAGAGAATTTCCTTCTGATTCAGCATGAGGGCCCCTCCTTAAATGCTGTGCATGGCGTTGAAGATCTCCTCCCGCTGGATGCGGATGGAGAGGCCCATCTCCGCCCCCAGGCCGTTCAGGCCCTCTTTCAGCTCGCCGAAGCTGGCGGTGGACTTGCTCACGTCCACGGCCATGACCATGGTGAAGGCCCCCTGAAGGATGGTCTGGGAGATATCCAGAATGTTGACGTTGTAGTTTGCCAGGCGGTTGCAGACGGCGGCGATGATGCCCACCCGGTCCTGTCCCAGTACGGTGACGATGGCGTTCATATCTGCTCTCCTTATTTTTGAAATTATAAAACAGCCTCCGGCGAGGGGAGATCCTCTCCCCCCGCCGGACGCGGAATTTACAGTTCGTCGAAGAATTTGTCGTGGATGGCCCGGACCGCCCGATTTACATCGGACTCGTCCAGGAGGACGGAGACCCGGATCTCCGAGGTGTTGATCATCTGGATGTTGATGCCCGCCTCATAGAGAGCCTCGAACATTTTGGCGGCCACGCCGCAGTTGCTCATCAGGCCCACGCCCACGATGGAGACTTTTCCGATCTGGTCGTCGGCCTCGATGTGGTCGAAGCGCAGGGCCTCCTTGTGTTCGTTGAGGATGGCCTCCACCTCCTGCTGGTCCTTCCGGTGGATGGTAAAGGTGATATCCTTGGTGTCCTCCCGCCCGATGGACTGGAGGATCACGTCCACGTTGATGTTATGTTTGCTCAGCAGGTCGAAGACCTGGAAGGCGACGCCGGGGTTATGCTGCAGGCCCACCAGGGCCACCCGGGCGATGCTGGTGTCTTTGGCGACGCCGGCGATGTTGGTCTTTTCCACTTTCGTAACCTCCTTGACTTTCGTGCCGGGCTTCCGCTCCAGGCTGGAAAGCACTTCCAAATTAACTCTGAACTTCTTGGCCAGCTCCACGCTGCGGTTATGGAGCACCTGGGCCCCCTGAGAGGCCAGCTCCAGCATCTCGTCGTAGGTGATCTCATCCATCTTCCGGGCCGTGGGGACAATGCGGGGATCCGCGGTGTACACGCCGTCCACGTCGGTGTAGATCTGGCAGAGATTGGCCCGGAAGGCCGCCGCCAGGGCCACGGCGCTGGTGTCGGACCCGCCCCGGCCCAGGGTGGTCACGTCCCCGTTCCGGTCCACGCCCTGGAAACCCGTGACGATGACGATGCGGTGCTGGTCCAGCTCCGCCTGGATGCGCTCGGAGTCGATGCGCTTGATGCGGGCGTCGGCGTGGACGGTGGTGGACTGGATGCCCACCTGCCAGGCCGCCAGGGACACGCAGGGCAGGCCCATGGCCTCCAGCGCCATGGCGCACAGGGCCACGGAGATCTGCTCTCCCGTGGACAGGAGCATATCCAGCTCCCGCTTGGAGGCGTTGGGGTTGACCTCCTTCGCCTTTTCGATGAGATCGTCGGTGGTGTCCCCCTGGGCGGACAGGACCACGATGACGTCGTTGCCCTTGACATAGGTCTCCGCAATAATCCGGGCGACATTTTGGATGCGCTGGGCGTCCCTCACGGAGCTGCCGCCGAATTTCTGTACAATCAAACTCATGTGTCTGTCTTCCTTTTCCGCTTGAAATCAGGTTGGACGGGGAAGGCGCTCTCCCCGCTCTATTATATGCGGCGCGCCGCGTCAGGCGTCCAGAACCCGCATGCAGGCCAGCACGTTCAAGGAGCGGGACTGCTGGGCCGCGTCGGCCCCGCTGAGAGGGTCGGTCAAAAAGGCGGTCTCGCCGTCCTCGCTGAGGACCTCCACCTGTCCGAAGGCCAGGGCCGCGTCGGTGAGGCTGCCCTCAATGCGGAAGTAATGCCGGGTCTTCAGGGCCGAGGGCTCCTGGAAGCCCGCCGTGTCCGCCGACCAGCCGATCTCCTCCCGCTTGGGACTGGCCTGGAGGCACTCCATCACGTCCGCTACGCAGGCCGACGCCGTGGGCAGCTCCCCGGCCCCCCGGCCGTAGAACATCACCTCGCCGGTGGCGTTGCCCCGGACCATGACCGCGTTGAACACATCCTCCACGTTGGCCATGGGGTTGTCCTCGGGGATCAGATGGGGGGCGACATAGGCCGTCCGCCCCCCGCCGGGGAGGCGTACCGCCCGCCCCAGCAGTTTGATCCGGTAGCCCGCCCGTTGGGCGATCTTCACGTCCCGGAGGCTCAGCTTGCTGATGCCCTCCATGGGCACCTGCTCCGGGTCAATCTGGCTGCCGAAAGCCAAGTCCCCCAGGATGCAGATCTTCCGCCCCGCGTCGATGCCCTCCACGTCGGCGGTGGGGTCCGCCTCGGCGTAGCCCTTGGCCTGGGCCTCCCGGAGGGCGTCGGAGAAAAAGGCCCCGGTGCGGACCATCCGGGTGAGGATATAGTTGGTGGTTCCATTTAAGATGCCGTAGACCTCGTCGATGCGGTTGGCCGCCATGCACTGGGTCAGGGGATGGAGCACCGGGATACCTCCGCCCACGCTGGCCTCGAAGAGGTAGCTGACGTTCTTCCGCCTGGCCAGGGCCAGGAGCTCGCAGCCCTTCTCCGCCACCAGCTGCTTGTTGGCGGTGACCACATGCTTTCCGGCGGCCAGGGCCCGTTTCGTGTACTCGTAGGCCGCCTCCACGCCGCCGATGGTCTCCACCACCACCCGGATGTCGTCGTCCTCCTCGATCTTTTGAAAGTCGTCGGTCATCAGCTGGCGGTAGGGCCCGTCTTTAAAATGCCGGACCAGCACGCTCTTCACCTGTAAGGGCTCCCCCAGCTTCCGTTCGATCTGCCGGGCGTTCTCCGCCACCACCTTGGCAACGCCGGTGCCCACGGTGCCCAGGCCCAGGATCGCAATCTGTATCATCTCAATAAACCTCTCTCTGTCAACCAGCCAAAATCTCGAATTTCAGCACGCCTTCCAAGGCGGTCACGTCCCCCATCAGCTGTTCCAGGGACTCCGAAAGGCCGCTGGTCTCGGCGGAGATGGTCACCGCCGCGCAGCCGTTGGTGGGGATGCTCTGGTTGATGGTCAGGATATTGGCTCCGGAGGCGGCGAACACCGCCAGCACGCCGGAGAGCACCCCCGCCACGTCCTTGAGCATGGCGTAGAAAGTGATGATGTGTTCCGCCTTCATGTCGTTGAAGGGCTGGACGGAGTCCTTATATTTATAGAAAGCGCTGCGGCTGATGCCCGCCAGCTTTGTGGCCGCGCCCACGGTGTCCGCCTCTCCGGTCTGCATCATCCGCTTGGCCTCCGCCACCTTGACGAAGATCTCCGGCAGCGCCTCCGCCGCCACAATGTAGTACTTGATCGCCTTTGCCATCTCGCCCTCCTTGCCCGCCGTTCTCCGGCCCAGTCCGCCTGTTGCGGTCATTTGTCCTTCCAGCATGGTAGCACATTTTCCGCCGCCGTGCAACTGTCGGAATCGGGAAAACTTCCGGAAAAATGTCCCCTCCCGGTGGGCAAAATGCCGGGGACTCCCGGCGGAACAGCTTGCCGGGAAATGAATATTCATCCAAATATTCATCCTCCTTACAACGTGAAACCTGAAAAATGCACAAAGGTCCCAGGCTGTTCCGGGATTTTTCGGCAATTCTGGAGAAATGCGCCAAATAAATATGCACGGCTTCTGAAAAAGTATTGACAGATGGACCGGAGCGTGCTAAGGTAGCCACAGTCCGCGGGGGAAACCGCCTCCCGGCGCTTTGAAACCAGCGCCCGGTTCGCCGGGCAAAGACTTTGCATGAAAAGGATGATTGTATCATGAAGAAGTTTATGACTCTGCTTCTGGCCCTGGCCATGGTCCTGAGCCTGGCCGCCTGCGGCGGCGGAGACAAGCCCGCCGACACCTCCGCTCCCGCCGATACCTCCGCGCCTGCCGACACCTCCGCCCCGGCGGACACCGGCTCCGACGCCGCGGCCTTCACCACCGTGGAAGAGGGCAAGCTCCACATGTCCACCAACGCGGCCTTCCCTCCCTATGAGATGACCACCGACGCCGGCGGTTTCGAGGGCATCGATGTGGAAGTGGCCGGGGCCATCGCCGAGAAGCTGGGCCTGGAGCTGGTGGTGGACGACATGGGCTTCGACGCGGCCCTGACCGCCGTCCAGACCGGACAGAGCGACATCGCCATGGCGGGCATCACCGTCAGCGAGGAACGCCAGCAGGTCATGGACTTCTCCGACACCTACGCCACCGGCGTTCAGGTGGTCATCGTCAAGGAGGACGGCCCCGTCCAGTCCCTGGACGACCTCAGCAGCGTGGAAATGATCGGCTGCCAGAAAGCCACCACCGGCTATATCTACTGTTCCGACACCCCGGAGAACGGCGGCTACGGAGAGGACCACGTCACCGCCTTTGACACCGGCGCCCTGGCCGTCATGGCCCTGGTGAACGGACAGGTGGACGCGGTGGTCATCGACAACGAGCCCGCCAAGAGCTTTGTGGCCGAAAACGAGGGATTGAAGATCCTGGACACCGAGTTCGCCGTGGAGGACTACGCTATCGGCCTGGCCAAGGGGAACACCGCCCTGCTGGACGCCGTCAACGCCGCTATGGCGGAGCTGAAGGCCGACGGGACCTTCCAGGCCATCGTAGACAAGTATATCACCGCTGCGTAAGCGTATCCCAAAAGGGCGGTCCCAGAAGACCGCCCTTTTCCAGTTTCCCCTACTGTGTGAAATAGAGAAAGGAGGCCCCCCATGTTCCAATCGCTCATTGACTGGCTGGACCGCATCGGGCCCCGGCTGCAAAGGGCTTTCATCGAGGGCGACCGCTGGAAGCTCTACCTCCAGGGTCTGGGCACCACCATGGAGCTGACCGTCATCGCCCTGATCTTCGGCGTGCTGCTGGGCCTGATCGTGGCCGTCATCCGCTCCGCCCATGACCAGCAGCGCATCGGCCGCAGGAACTTCGTGCTGGGTGTTCTGAACGTCCTCTGCCAGATCTACACCACCGTCATCCGGGGCACGCCCATGCTGGTGCAGCTGTTCATCTGGACCTTCGTCATCTTCCCCACCCAGCGGAACAAGGTTTTGGTTGCTTTCATCGGCCTGGGAGTCAACTCCGGGGCGTATGTGGCCGAGATCATCCGGGGCGGCCTCATGAGCGTAGACGCGGGCCAGTCCGAGGCGGGCCGGTCCCTGGGCCTGGGGTACTTCGACACCATGCGCTTCATCGTCATCCCCCAGGCGTTCAAGAACATTCTGCCGTCTCTCGGCAACGAGTTCATCACTCTATTTAAGGACACCTCCCTGGCCCAGGCCATCGGCGGCGCGGAGATGCTCTACTACGCCAGCACCATCGGCGGCCGGACCTTCGACTACATGCCCCCGCTGCTGGGCATCGCCGCCATGTACTTAGCCATTGTCATCGTCTTTACCTGGCTCCAGGGAAGGCTTGAAAGGAGGCTGCGGGAAAGTGATCGACGTTAAAAACCTATCCAAGTCCTTCGGGGATCATCTGGTGCTGGACGACATCTCCCAGCACATCTACCCCGGGGAAAAGGTAGTGGTCATTGGGCCCTCCGGCTCCGGAAAGTCCACTTTCCTGCGGTGCCTGAACCTGCTGGAGACTCCCAGCGCGGGGACCATCTCCTTTCAGGGCACCGTCATCACGGACCCCAAGGTGAAGATCGACCAGGTGCGCCAGCAGATGGGCATGGTCTTCCAGCACTTCAACCTGTTCCCCAACATGACCATCCGGAAGAACATCACCCTGGCTCCGGTGCGCACGGGCCTCATGAAGCAGGAGGAGGCCGACGAACTGGCGGGCCATCTGCTCCAGCGGGTGGACCTGACGGATAAGGCGGACGCCTACCCCAGCCAGCTTTCCGGCGGACAGAAGCAGCGGGTGGCCATTGTCCGGGCCCTGGCCATGCGGCCCAAGCTGATGCTCTTCGACGAGCCCACCTCCGCCCTGGACCCGGAGATGGTGGGCGAGGTGCTGGACGTGATGAAGGAGCTGGCCCGGGACGGCATGACCATGGTGGTGGTGACCCACGAGATGGGCTTCGCCCGGGAGGTGGGCAGCCGGGTGCTGTTCATGGCCGACGGGAAGGTCCTGGAGGAGGCTCCTCCGGCGGAGCTCTTCGGGGCCCCCAAGCACGCCAGACTGCAAGATTTCCTCAGCAAGGTTCTGTAAACGAGCAAGCCCTCCGGCAGACCGCCGGAGGGCTTGCTTTTTATTTCGTTCCGAAGATCCGGTCCCCCGCGTCTCCCAGGCCGGGGACGATGTAGCCGTTTTCATTCAGCCGCTCGTCCACCGCGCCGCAGTAGATGTCCACGTCCGGATGGGCCCTCTGGATGCGCTCGATACCCTTCGGCGCCGCCAGGAGGACCATCAGCTTGATGGTGGTGCAGCCGTATTCCTTCATGAACCCGATGGCCGCCTCGGCGCTGCCGCCGGTGGCCAGCATGGGATCCACGATCAGGACCTCCCGCTCCGCCACGTCCTTGGGCATCTTGCAGAAGTACTTCACCGGCTCCAAGGTCTCCTCGTTCCGGTAGAGGCCGATGTGCCCCACCCGAGCGGAGGGCACCATCCTGAGCACGCCGTCCACCAGGCCCAGGCCCGCCCGGAGAATAGGCACCACGGCGAACTTCTTCCCCTTGAGCATGGGGGCGGTGGTCTTGCAGATGGGGGTCTCCACCTCGCAGGTGGTCAGGGGCAGGTCCCGGGTGGCCTCATAGGTGATGAGCATGCCGATCTCGGAGACCAGCTCCCGGAAGTCCTTGACGCTGGTGTTCTTGTCCCGGAGGATGGTCAGCTTGTGGGCTACCAGGGGATGGTCCATGACGTGTACTTTTCCGCTCATAAAAACGCTCCTTTTATGTGAAATTGAAAGGCTCCCAACAAGAAAAAACGACGTTGCCGTCGCTCCGGCCTGGTTCATCACCAGACAATCAGAGCGGACCTAAAGTTCCTTTGGTTACTTTCCTTTCAAGGAAAGTAACCTCTCGGCCTGAGGGGGCCGCAGGTACACCGGGGCCAGCTCCTGGGCCGTAACCAGGCCGCCGTTTTTCGCCAGCTCCTCCGCCTCCAGGGCGACGGAGACGGCGTTCTCCTTCACCAGATGGGCCGGGGCCAGGCGGCAGGGCACCCCCGCCGCCGTCAAAAAGTCGTAGGTCATCCGCCCCCCGTCCCCCAGAACAGTCTTGGGCCTGGGGTCGTTTCTCAGCTCCTCCGCCAGGTCGGAAAGGGCGATGGCCCGATCCTCCGTCAAACGGGTGAGGCATCCGTCTCTCGCCTCGAAGAGGGCGTTGTAGACCTGCTGCCGCCGGGCGTCCATGGCGCAGACCACCGGTCCGTCCACAAACGCCGCGTTCCAGGCCAGGGCCGCCAGGGTGGACACCTGAACGCAGGGCTTGTCCGCCGCCCAGGCCAGTCCCTTGGCGGCGGAAACGCCGATCCGGACCCCGGTGAAGGATCCCGGCCCCGCCGAAACAGCCACGGCGTCCAGATCCGCCGGGGTCATGTCCGTATTCTTGAAAAGAAGCTCCACCAGGGGCATCAGGGTCCGGCTGTGGGTCAGCCCCGTGTCCTGAAAGGCCGCGGCCAGGACCTTCCCATCCTCCGTGATGGCGGCGGAGACGGCCTTGGCGGCGGTCTCCAGGGCTAGAATCCTCATACCGGCCCCACTCCTTCCACGGCGATGACCCGCCAGTTCTCGTTTTCCGGGCACCGGGCGATGGACACGGTGACGGCGTCCTCCGGCAAGGCCTCCTCCACCCGCTCGCTCCACTCCACGGCGCACACACCCCCCCGGTCCAAGTAGTCCTCCCAGCCGATGTCAAAGAGGTCCTCCGCCCCCTCCAGGCGGTACATGTCGAAGTGGAACAGGGGCAGGCCGCTCCCCCCGTACTCGTTGACGATGGTGAAGGTGGGGCTGGTCACCCGGCCCTCGTACCCCAGGCCCCGGGCCAATCCCCGGGTGAAGGCCGTCTTTCCCATGCCCAGACTCCCCCGGTAGGCCACCACGGCCCCGGGACCCAGGGCGGCAGCCAGGCGGCGGCCCAGGTCCTCGGTCTCCGCCTCGCTGTGGGTGATGTAGTCCATGGGCGGGCCTCCTTTCCGTGTCCTTCTGAAATCAACTCAGTATACCACACTTTGAACAGTGTGTAAAAACAAATTTTCATCGTTTACAGGTTTTTTGATTTGTGATACAATGTCTTGACCTCGTACAAGCCCGGACCCTAAGGAGCGTATCATGCTGAACCGACTGAAAGACACCCTGGCAGACTTCATCCAGCAGGCTGATTTGGTGCTGCTGGGCCTCTGCTGCACCGCCACGCTGTACGGCATCGCGCTGGTATTCAGCGCCACCCGGTACATGGATCCCGCCACGGGCACGCGGCGGATGATCATCCAGTGCACCGCCCTGGGCCTGGGCGTCTGCGTCTATATCTTTTTTTCCATGCTGGACCTGGAGTCCATCACCCGAAAGTGGAAATGGATTCTGGCCTTTAACGTGGGCTTTATCCTCCTGCTGAAAACGCCCCTGGGCGTAGCGGGCAACACCGGCAACCGGGCTTGGCTGAAATTTCCCCTGATCCCCTTCCAGATCGGCCCCGCCGAGGTGGTGAAGATTACCTTCGTCCTGCTGCTGGCCAAGCAGATTGAGTGGCTGTGGGAAGAGAAGGAGGACCTGAAGTCCTTCTCCTCCGCCCTCTTTGTGGCGGGACACACCCTGGGTATCTGCGGGCTGTATTTCGTGGTCTCCCACGACATGGGCAACGCCCTGGTCTTCCTGTTCATCTTCCTCTGCATGGCCTTTGTGGCCGGGTTCGCCCTGAGGTGGTTTTTCCTGCTGTTCGCCGGAGCCGGAGGAATCATTGCCGCCGTGCTGCTGCTGGACCTGGTGCCGAAAAACATGCAGTACATGCTGAACCGCTTCATCGTCCTCTTCGACCACAGCTTCGACCCCCAGGGGACAGGCTGGCAGCAGACCAGAAGCCTCCTGGCCATCGGCTCCGGCGGGCTCTACGGGGAGGGCTACCTAAACGGCAGCCTGACCCAAAGCGGCAGCTGGTCTCTCCCGGCGAAGCAAACTGACCTGATCTTCTCCGCCACGGGAGAGGAGCTGGGCTTTGTGGGCTGCGTCGCCATCATGGCGCTGCTGGCGCTCATCATCTTCCGCATCCTTCTGGTGGCCCGAAGGGCCCGGACGCCCTTTTACCGCTACGTCTGCGTAGGCATGGCTTCCATTTTGATTTTCCAAACGGTCATCAACATCGGGATGTGCCTCTTTGTCATGCCCACCATCGGCATCACATTGCCCTTTTTCAGCTACGGGGGCTCCTCCGTGGTCACGCTGTACATGGCCATGGGGGTGGTCTCGGGCATCAAGAAGCGCTCCCCGGAGATGCGCCGGGTGGCCCGGTCGCCGCTGCGGTGAGGAAGGAGAGAGGGCATGGACATCATTGCCGGATTGAAAAGCAAGGATAACAACGAGGCGTACAGGCTGCTGCTCCTGCTTGAGCAGCACTCCGCAGAATCCAGCGAGCTCTATGGCTGCTTTACGGATTTCATCGGCCTTTTGAAAAGTAAAAGCTCCTTCGTCCAGGTTCGGGGCTTCCGCCTGGCCTGCGCTCAGGCGCGGTGGGATACGGAGAAGCGGCTTGAGCAAAACCTGGACGCGCTCTTTGCCGCGCTGTACGCCGCGAAGCCCACGGCGGCCCGGCAGTGTCTGGCGGCGCTCCAAAATGTCCTCCGCTGGAGGCCGGAGCTGGCCGGAACCATAGCGGCCGGGCTGGACGGCATGGACTTGGACAAATACAAGGACTCCATGCGGCCGCTGATCGAGAAGGATATGGCGGAGCTGAGGGCATGTCTGTAAAGCTCTAAATGCCGCCCCGGAATCCCGGGGCGGCGGTTTTTCGCATAATTTCAAAGAATGGGAAAACACTACTCCCGTACCAATTCATACAGGAGGACGATTTTCCTATGAAACACCATCTGACAAGAGCCGCCGCCCTGCTGGCCTTGACGGCGGTACTGCTGACCGGCAGCGCCTCGGCGCTGTTCGGCAAAAAAACCGAAGAGACCCCCCCGGAGGGCGCGCCCCAGGTCTGGGATCTGGAGATCCGCACCTACCGGGACATCCCCGGACAGGGCGAGTTCCTGGCCTCGGACCCGGAGGGGGACGAGATGACCTTCGCCCTGGCGGACGAGCCCCGGAAGGGCGTGGTGGTCATTGAGGGCAACGCCTTCACCTACACGCCGGACGAGGGCATCACCGGCTCCGACCGCTTCGCCTACACGGCCACGGACAGCCAGGGCCACGTCTCGGCCCCGGCCAAAGTCACCGTGACCATCGACAAAACCCGTTCCGGCGTGGACTACGCCGACACCAAGGACAGTCCCGCCGCCCGGGCCGCCCAGACCTTGGCGGAGAAGGGCATCTTCACCGGCGGGAAGATCGGGGACTTCTACTACTTCCAGCCCGACCAGCCGGTGAGCCGCAGCGAGTTTCTGGCCATGGCCCTGGAGACGGCGGGACGGGAGGTCACCAGCGTCACCATGACGGGCTTCTGTGACGATCCCGTCATCCCCACCTGGGCCAAGGCCTACGCCGCCGCCGGGGCGGCGGACGGGGTCATCCGGGGCAGCGCCACCGCCGAGGGCGTGGCCTTCCGGGGGGACGAAACCGTCACCTTCAACGAGGCGGCCACCATCCTGGACCGGGTGCTGGACCTGGGAGACGTGGACCTGGACGTGTGGTACGCGGACCGGGGCGCGGCGCCCTCCTGGGCGGCTCAGGCCGTGGGGAACATGGAGGCGGTCAGCGTCCTCTCTGCGGGCAGCTTCGGCAGCCAGTCCATGGAGCAGGCGGTAACCCGGGCCGACGCGGCCCAGATGCTGGAGGCAGCCGGCATCCTGCTGGAGGGCGGGGAGGAACCCCGGGGACTCTTCAGCTGGCTGGCGTAAGCTTCGCTTCCGATGATAGAATAATATAGAAGAGCCCCCGCCGTACCCTCGGCGGGGGCTCCTCTGTAAAGCCGCGGTCACGAACGGCGGCGCTTCTATTTACATCTCTGACATGCCGTCCCTGGTCAGGCGAATCAAGCCTTGACCTCCAACAGGTCCGCCCCGGCTTTGATCTCGCCGCTTGCAAGGGGCGTCACGCCGGCGTAATCTTCCGTATTGCAGATGATCATGGGGGTGGTGAGCAGGTAGCCCGCCGCCTTGATTGCCTCCCTGTCGAAGGAAATCAGCAGGTCGCCCTTCTTCACCTTCTGCCCCACTTCCACGTGGGCCTCGAAGTGCTTGCCGCCCAGCTCCACGGTGTTGATGCCGATGTGGAGCAGGATTTCCACGCCGTCCTCCGTCACCAGGCCGATGGCGTGGTGGGTGTCGAAGAGATTGTCCACCTCTCCGTCCGCCGGGGCGTAGAGCTTGCCCTCGCTGGGCTCCACGGCCATGCCGTCCCCTAGGATGCAGTTGGAGAAGGCCTCGTCCTGGACCTCCGCCATGGGGACCACCGTACCGTTCATGTGGGCCGCCAGCACCGCGTCCCGCTTGGCGGGGGCGGCGGGTTTTTCAGCGGCGGCAGGGGCGGCGGGAGCGGGGGCGGCCAGCTGGTCCAGCCGGTCCGCCTCGGGGCTCTCCATGAAGTCCACCAGGTTGGACTTGATGACGGCCACCTGGGGCCCGTAGACCACCTGGACGCCGTTGCCCTTGTGGATGACGCCGGAGGCCCCGGACTGCTTCAGCATGGCGTCGGAGACCTTCTCCGGGTCGATGACCGTCACCCGCAGGCGGGTGGCGCAGCAGTCCACGTCGGAGAGGTTCCCCTTGCCGCCCAGGCCCTTGAGAATCATGGCGGACACCGGGTCGGACACCCCTGCGGGAGAGGACCCGTCGGGGCCCACGCCGGTCTTGGCCTTGAAGTCGGAGCGGGTGAAGAGCTTGGTCTCCTCGCCCTCGTCCTCCCGGCCCGGGGTCTTCAGGTCCATCTTGGTGATCATGAAGTAGAAGGTGAAGTAGTAGACCACGAAGTACACCGCGCCCACCACGACGACCCAGATCCAGTGGGTCTTGGCGTTGCCCTGGAGGACGCCGAAGAGGGTCAGGTCGATGATGCCGCCGGAGAAGGTCATGCCCACGCCCACGTGAAAGATGTGCATCAGCATATAGGAGAGGCCCGCGTACACGCAGTGGACGGCGTACATCAGGGGGGCGACGAAGAGGAAGGTGAATTCCAGGGGCTCCGTGATGCCCGTCAGCATGGCGGTGACGGCGGCGGAGATCAGCAGGCCCCCGGCCACCTTGCGCTTCTCCGGCTTGGCGGCCTTGTACATGGCCAGGGCCGCGCCGGGGAGGCCGAAGATCATAAAGGGGAACTTGCCCGCCATGAAGCGGGTAGCGGAGACGGAGAAGACTTCCGTGGACTTGGAGGCCAGCTCCGCGAAGAAGATGTTTTGGGCCCCCTGGATGGTCATGCCGTCCACGACGGCCGTGCCGCCCAGGGCCGTCTGCCAGAAGGGCATATAGAAGACATGGTGCAGGCCGAAGGGAATCAGCGCCCGCTCCAGGATGCCGTAAATCCAGGTGCCCGCGTAGCCGGAGCGGACCACCAGGTCGCCCAGGGCGGCGATGCCCATCTGGACGATGGGCCAGACGTAGAACATGGCGATACCCACCACCACGAAGACGGCGGTACAGACAATGGGCACGAAACGGGTGCCGCCGAAGAAGGACAGCACCTGGGGCAGCTGGATCTTGTAGAAGCGGTTGTGGAGCGCCGCCACGCCCAGGCCCACGACGATGCCGCCGAAGACGCCCATCTGCAGGGTGGTGATGCCCAGGGTGGAAGTGGTGGTGTTGGCCGCCATGGCCTCCACGCCGCCCCGAGCCGTGATCATGGCGGAAATGGCCGTGTTCATGACCAGGTAGGCGATGGCGCCGGAGAGGGCCGCCACCTCTTTTTCCTTCTTCGCCATGCCGATGGCCACGCCCATGGCGAAGAGCAGGGCCAGGTTGTTGAAGACGGCGCTTCCGCACTGGTTCATAATGTCTAAGATGGTGTAGGCGACTCCGCCCTCGTAGATGACGCCGGTGAGGCCGTAGGCCTCCAGCATGGTCTGGTTTGTGAACGAGCTGCCGATGCCCAAAAGCAGGCCCGCCACGGGCAGCAGGGCGATGGGCAGCATGAACGAGCGGCCCACCCGCTGCAAGACGCCGAAAATTTTGTCCTTCATGGAATGTCCTCCTTGTCACACAGTATGGCTGATATCATAAAACCCATATCGCCCGCGCCGGAAGGGGGCCGGGCCCCATGGGGTTCGCCCGAAGGCTGCCGCGGTCCCGCGGCGTTCACTTGTTCGCCAGGTTGATGCGCTTGAGATGGATGGTCAAATAGATGAGCTCCTCGTCGGAGACCTCCTTCTGGTAGGTGTTCCTGATATATTCTCCCACGCACTGGGCGCATTTGTAGTGCTGCTTGCAGCTGCGGACGATCATCTCCTGGAAATCCGGGTCATAGTCCCCGGAGGGGCCCGGGGCGGCCTGGAAGAGCCGTTGGGCGAAGTAACGCAGGTGGACCACAAAGCGGTTGAAGTCCAGGGACTCCCGGTCGAAGGTCTTCTGGTAGAAGTACTCCACCACCTCCAAGGTCCCCTCGATGAGCTTGGTGATGTCCACCATGACGCTCATGGAGGTGTTCAGCTCCGCATTGACGATGTGCAGGGCGATGAAGGCCGCCTCGCTGGGGTTCAGGTTTACCCGGGCCTCCTTCTCGATGACCCGCAGGCAGTGCTGACCCAAGTGGTACTCGGTGGGGTAGTAGCTCATAATCGCCCCCTCTAAGGGGTTGGTGAACTCGATTCCGTTTTCTTTCCGTTTGATGGCGAAGCTGATATGGTCCGCCAGGGTGACCAGCAGGGATTCGTTAAGGGGAAACGTGATCTGCGTCTTGATGTATTCAATCAGATCCTGTGTCAGCCTCAGGTGTTCCATGGGAATCTGTTCGCACAATTCCCGCAGCTTGCGCTGTTCGGCCTTGCCCTCCATATGATAAGTCTTCTCAAACAGGGCCGGGTCTATCCGCTCTCCGATTTTCCGCTTAAAGCCCAGGCCCTTTCCCGTGACAATCATCTCGCTGCCTTTTTCATCCACCACACAGAGGATGTTGTTATTGATGACCTTTTTGATGCGCAAATCCTCTGCCCCCCTCAAAAAAACAAACCAACCCCGTCTTCCCATACCCGCGCGAACTGCGCGCGGGTACACACAGACAGAGTTGGTCAAGCCCGGCGAACCGGTAACATTCCAACATTAATTTCATTAGCATGTTAACTTTCCGGCCGAAAAAAGTCAAGGAGAAATTTGTAGACCTGGTCAAGTTCTACTAATTACACATTTTGGGAGATGCTTTTTGGATATTACGCCAAGACAAGCCGTCTTGATGCTCTGCTCTCGATACAGCCTGTTATCCATCAATTCCGGGCTGTCCCCAACAAACGCCCGGGCCGCCTCTTCGTCATCCCTGAGCCGCCACATAAACCAGGCCGTCACATAGCCGTCGCCATAGTAGAGCATCTTCCCGTGGTCCATACCGGAACGCAGGGCCGTGACCGTCTCCGCCGGGATGGCGTCGGACAGGTTCTTTACACCCTCCGGGGTGATCACATCGTTCTCCAGCGCGGCCAAGATGAGCGTGGGAACGGACATTTTCCCGGGGTCGTAGTTCAGTCCGATCGCGATGGCCAGATCCAGCTGGGTGGGAGAGAGGCTGACGGCGCAAGTGTACAGATCTCCGTGGGGCTGTTCGCCGACGGCGTTGAATACGGCCACGCCGCCCTGGGAGTGGCCGGAAATCCCTATGCGCTCGGTGTCCGCCTTCTGATAGAATATGCTGTCCGGGTCGCCGTTCTGCTCCAGCAGCCAGGCCAATGTCGCGTCGGCAGAGGCCCCGGTGCAGGTGCTGGGGTCCTCATTGCCCAGTACAATAAAGCCCCAGGAGGCCAGGTGCCGGAACAGCGCCTTGTACTTGGAGGCGGCAACCCCTGTTCCATTGGCAAACACAACCACAGGATAGGCGTTCTCTCCCAGCTCCAGGTCGGCGGGATAGAACGCCTCAAACTTTTTCCAGTCTCCAGGGGCCTCCGCCTCGGTATACTTCACTTCGTGAGCGCCCATAGATAAATATTTGGCCCCGATCTCTCCGCCGGTCTCCACTGTCTTTGTGTAGTTATTCGGAACGAAAGGCCGTACGGAGAGGTACGCCAAAAGGGCCGCGATCAGCGCGATCAGGACCAGGAGGACGATCCCCGCAGCTTTGAGGATGTTCAATATCAGCTTCATCATATCTCAAAACCTCATTTTACCGGCATATATTTTTCCAAGTATTCCTCCACGGCCTCCATCCACTGCTTGTAGAGCGCATGATCGTTTTGTAATCCGTGGCCGGAATGGGACATTTCAAAATACTTAAAATCGACGCCGTTTTCCTCCAGCGCCTCTTTCAGCCGCAGGGACGCCTTGAAAGGCTGCACGCGGTCATGGGTTCCATAGGCGACAACGGTAGGCGGGGCGTCCGGCGTGATCCACTCAGCGGCGGAGATGGGGTTCATTTTCTCCAAATAAGAGCCGTCCTTAATTTCCTCCACCGAAAGCATCTCGCCCAGCATGGCGCTGAAAATACCCGCCGCGCCCTGATAGCTCTCCTCTGTCTCCCGGTCAAAGCCGTAGTTGTCCCAGTCCTCCCGGTAAAAACACGAGGGCCCCACCGCGCCGAAGGTCATGTTCACGGGAACCGGCGACTGACCGGCGTCCCGATAGGCGTAGATCATAGCCAACGCGTGGCCCGCCGAGCCGCCGGCGATGGCCATGCCGTCGATATGGAAGCCCTCCTCTTCCGCCGCCTCCATCACTTTGGGGATCGCGTCTCTGATTTCCTCCGACTGGGTCAGCACGCTTGCGCCGTTGGTAGTACCGCCCTCCAGTTCCGCGAACAAGGTGTAGTTGATACCCGCCGCCACATAGCCCTTTTTGCACAGCCAGGAGAGCATTTCCACATCCCCGCTTTTGTCCCCGGAGGTAAAGCCGCCCGCGTGGAGGTAAACTACAAGTCCGTAACTCTCTTTTCCGCTGTCGGCGGGCAGGTACAGGTCGAACTTGTTGGCCTCCCCCTCGCCGTAGGGCAAATCGGTCTTTAAGGCGCCAAGTTCGTCGCTCCACTGAACGGAGTAATCTTTCGCCCACCCAGGTTGGATCATAAATTTAGAGGCGGCCCCGGCTCCAAAGGCCAATAGAAATACCAGAATTCCCATCCAGACAGGCACAGTCCTTCCCCTCTTTTCCTTCGCGGCTCTGCTCATAAGAAATTCCCCCCAAACAGCGTGCCGCCCAGCAGCAGGTTCATAACCGCGCGAACCGCCAGCCGCCCCAGGGCAAAGGCCTCCACAGCAATAGCAAGCAAAATCAACAGTCGCTTTTGCGTCGACGTCATCTAAAACACCCTCCTTGACAGGCTCTCTTCTGTATGCTATGATGCGTTACAATTGTAACAGCGAAGTAAGTGTAACAGCAGGAAATGATCTTGTCAATGGAGGCGGCAAAAATGGAACAAAGGGCGAAAAATGTTTCACCGTTCAGCAACGAGAGCCGCAACGCCTATGTGGTGGAACATCTCACCAGCTCCATGCTGGCGCTGCTGAAAGAAAAGCCCATCGGCGAAATTTCTATCAGCGAACTGTGCGGCATGGCGGGCGTGGGGCGAACATCTTTTTACCGCAATTACAAGGAAAAGGAAGATATCATCAAGGCGCACATTGAACACCTATTTCAAGATTGGGTGAGCAAATGGAAAGAGGCCCCCGGCCTTTCCGTCAGAGAAACGGTCCGGATCGTGTTTTCCCATTTCGAGGCGAACCGGGAATTTTACGCCCTGTTAAACGAAAGAGGATTGGTGTATCTCCTCAAAGACATCATTTTGGACCTGTGCGGCTTTGACCCGGATCAGGAGATGCCCGCCGCTTATTCCTCCGCCTACGCCGCCTTCTTTTTGTACGGCTGGATCGAGGTCTGGTTCCGGCGGGGCATGCGGGACTCAGCGGAGGAATTGATCGCTTACCTTCCCCGGTAAAACGCTCCGGCAGCAGACCTCAACAAACTGGGGAGCGGCGCTTTCTGCGCCGCTCCCCACTGTTATTCCACTCGCTCCAGCTCCACCAGCACGCTGCAGTAATCCGACAGCGGCGCTTCCATCAAAACGCCGCCCCGCATCCAGCCCACGCCGGAACGGACCTCGCCGCTCTCCCGGTTTTAATACAGCGCCGATTCCTCCAGCCCCGCCAGTTTCAGCCGCAGGGAGCGCCGGTAGGCCCGGGAACGGACCTGTACAAAGCTCACCACAGCGGCGGACTTGTCCTTTGTGACCGCCATAATGGCGTCATAGGCCCCATTCTCCCGGTAGGACGCCAGCCGGTAGCAGTCCCCGCCCCGGAAGATCGGGCCGCACCGGCGGTACTCCTCCAGCTGCCCGGGGATGAGGGCCTGTTCCTCGGGAGACAACTTGTCCAAGTCCAGTTCGTATCCGAAGCATCCCGGCAGGGACACTCGTCCCCGGACCTGGAAGGGCGTGATCCGCCCGTTGACATGGCTGGGGCAGGCGGCCACGTGGGCCCCCATGGCGGACAGAGGATAGATCAGGGAAGTCCCCTCCTGGATCACCAGGCGGTCCACCGCCTCGGCGTTGTCGGAGGTCCAGATCTGAGGGGAGTAGTAGAGCATACCCGGATCAAACCGCCCGCCGCCGGAGCAGCAGTTTTCCAGCAAAATATCCGGGAAGTCCGTCACCAGCCGTTCTTGAAGCTCGTACAGGCCCAGCACATACCGGTGGGCCGTCTCGCCCTGCCGCGACCGGGGAAGAGAGGGGCTGTAAACGTCCGTCAGGGGCCGGTTCATATCCCATTTCACGTAGGAGATGGGGGCGGAGCGCAGTACGGCGGAGATCTGCTCATACACGCAGTCCCGAACCTCCCGGCGGGTCAGGTCCAGCACATACTGATCCCGGGCCAGGGAGGGCGTCCGGCCGGGGATCGCCATGGCGTAGTCCGGGTGGGCCCGATAGAGCTCCGAGTCAGGAGAGATCATCTCCGGCTCCATCCAGACGCCCAGGTCCACGCCCAGCTCCGCCAGTTCCTCTCCCAGGTGCTTCAAGCCGCCCGGGAGCTTTTCCTCATTGACCCGCCAGTCCCCCAGGCTGGAGTTGGCGTCCTCCCGCCTGCCGAACCAGCCGTCGTCCACCACCAGCAGCTCGACGCCATACTTGGCCGCCTCCTGGCCCAGGTGGAGAAGGCGGTCGTGGTCGAAGTCAAAGTAGCACGCCTCCCAGCTGTTCAGCAGGGTGGGACGGCGCTTGCTCTGTCCCCGGATGAGGTGCCGCCGGAAGAAGTCGTGATAGGCGCGGCTCATGCCGCCAAGCCCCTCCCCGGAGCATACCAGGGCCGCTTCCGGGGTCTGGAAGGACGCCCCCGGCTCCAAACGCCAGGAAAACCCGTCCGGGTGAATGCCCAAGACCGCCCGGACCTTGTTGAATTGGTCCAGCTCCGCCTGGGCCAGGAAGTTCCCGGAATAGATAAAGCTCATGCCGTAGACCAGGCCGTGTTCCTGGGCGGCGCTGTGCTCACACAGGGCCAGGAAGGGGTGGAACTGGTGGGAGGAGATGCCCCGGAGGGAGAAGGCCGCCTGTTTGCCGGAGGCCAGCGGGCGGCGGTCGATGGTCTGCTCCCGGGCCCAGCTGCCGTGGAGAGTGATGAGGTCGAAGTCCTCGTTGTCCAGCTCCAGGGAGGCGGACAGGGCGGCGGTGAGGTCGACGGCCGCGCTTCCGCCGTTTTCGACGCGGGCGGACCGAGTTATAACGTCCACGTCCTCGAAAACCGTGTAGAGGAGATGGACCTTTATGTCCGAGACCGGGTCCCGAAGGACGATCTCCAGGGTGGAACAGTTCTCCCCATAGGCGGCGGGGAGGCCCTCCAGAGGGGGCTTGCCGGGGAAAACGCGGTGGCTGTCGTAGAACAGCTCGCAGCTCCCGCCGCCCTGGGCCGTCCGCAGGCAGGGCTGGCGGAAGTTCCCGCCGCCCCAGGCCGGGTACTCAAAGGGAAAGCAGTCGTAGAAAGACGCCCGCTCTCCGGGGTTGCCGTCCGGGGTGAAGGGGCGCTCCTCCAGACGCAGGAGATATCCCATGTTGTCGTCGGGGACGCGGGGGCCGTAGTAGACGTGGCCCAGAAAGTTTTCACTGCCCGCAAGGCCGCACAAATAGGTGGTGCGGGGGGTGTCCAGGCGGAAGATCCGCTCCTGCTCGTTGTAGGATATTGGCATGATTCAGCCTCCATTTTGAAATAGTGAAGCGCCGCCGCTCCGGGCCAGGTCTCCGTACCGCCGCCCGCTATCCTTGAGGACGCGGTCCCCCGTGACGTAGTCCACATGGGCCAGGCCGAAGCGCTGGTCATAGCCCTCGGCCCACTCAAAGTTGTCGGTGAGCGCCCAGTGGAAGTAGCCCCGCACGTCCGTACCGGACTCTACGGCCCGGCTCAGGGCCTGGAGATAGCGGGTCAGGAAGTCGACGCGCTGGGGGTTGTGAACCCGGCCGTCCAGGAAGACCCGGTCGCGGCAGGAAAGGCCGTTTTCGCTGACATACAGCGGCTTTTGATACCGCTCCGCCAGGAACCGGACGCCCCACTCCAGGGCCTCCGGGGTGATGGGCCAGCCCATGGCGGTGCGGGGAAAACCGGCGGGAAAGGGGACCGGCTCCGGTCCGTTCTCTCCCATGCGGGCGGCGGTCCCGTGATAGAGGTTCACGCCGATGAAGTCCAGCTTATCGTTATCCTCCAGGGCGGGAACGTGAGAGAAGGTGCGGATCCCCTCCGGCAGCGCAAAGGTCAGCCGCCGGGCGGCCTTGATGTCCTCCGCCCGCCCAGAGGCCGGATACCAGACCGCCCCGGTGGACGCCAGGCCCACCAGGTTCCCCGGGTCCTCCTGGTGAAGGATATCGAAGGCCAGGGCATGGGCCAGCCGGACGTTTCTCCAGCAGTTCTCCAAACTCTGCGTGTCCAGCCGCAGCCCCGGCGCGTGTTCTCCGGTGCCGTATCCCATGCCGATGAAGCACTGGGGCTCGTTGAAGGTGAACCAGCGCCGGACCCGGCCTTTGAAATGACCGGCCATCTTGAAGGCATAGGCCGCAAAGGCGCGGACGGTCTCCTCGTTCTGCCAGCCGCCCCTGTTTTGCAGGGCCTGGGGCAGGTCCCAGTGATACAGCGTCACCCAGGGCTGGATATCCGCCTCCAGGAGGGCATCCGCCAGGCCGTCGTAATAAGCGATCCCCTCCGGGTTCCAGGCAGTATCTCCGTCGGGAGCGATCCGGGGCCAGGCCATGGAGAAGCGGTAGGCGCTCAGCCCCATTTCCTTCAGCAAGGCCACGTCCTCCCGCCAGCGGTGGTAGCTGTCCGCCGCCGCGTCGCCGGTGTCCCCGTGTTTGACGCTGCCCGGGGTATGGGAGAAAACGTCCCAGACGCTCTCTCCCCGGCCGTCCTCCCGGACGGCCCCCTCGATCTGGTAGGCGGCGGAGGCCGCCCCCCAGAGGAATTCTTTGGAAAAGGCCATACTCATCTTTCCACCAATTTGCCGGCGGCGGCGGACAGCGCCTCCAGCGCCGAAGCGGCCCGCGCTTCGCTGTCTCCCCGAACGGAGAGATAGACCTTTAATTTGGGTTCCGTGCCGGAGGGCCGGACGATGAGCTTCGCCTCGCCCTCCAGCCGGAATTCCAGCACGTCGGAGGGGATCAGGCCGGTATCGCCGCCCAGGTAGTCCACAGTCTCCAATACCCTCCGCCCGGCCACGGACGCTGGGGCGGTTTCCCGAAGGGAGGCCATCAGCGCGGCCATGGCCCTCATGCCGTCTTCGCCTTCAAACGCGCGGCTGAGAAGGCCGTTCCGGTAATATCCAAACCGCTCGTAAAGGGCGTTGACGGCGTCCAGCAGCGTCATGCCCTTCCCGACGTACCAGGCGGCGCACTCGCAGGCCAGCATCACGGCATTCACCCCGTCCTTGTCCCGGACGTGGGCGCCGGAGAGATAGCCGTAGCTCTCCTCAAAGCCGAAGATGAACCGCTCCGGATGTCCCTCGGCTTCCAGGAGGCCGATCTGCTCGCCGATATACTTGAACCCCGTCAGGGTCCGGCGGAGCTCCACGCCGTAGTGGGCGGCGATGAGGGAGGCCATGTCCGTGGAGACAATGGTGGTAACGGCCACGGGATTCTCCGGCATGGTTCCCCGCTCCACGCGGGTGCGGCAGAGGTAGTCCAGGAGAAGCACGCCCATCTCGTTGCCGGAGATCAGCCGGTAGCCGCCTTTCCCATCGGGCGCCGCCGCGCCCATGCGGTCGCAGTCCGGGTCCGTGCCCAGCATCAGGTCAGGATGGACCTGATCGCAGAGCCGAAGGCCGGTCTCCATGGCCTCCCGAATCTCCGGGTTGGGATAGGGGCATGTGGGGAACCTGCCGTCGGGCCGCTCCTGCTCCGGGACGACCGTCACGTCCTCCACACCCATCTTTTTCAGCAGCTTTTTTACGCACTCCAGGCCGGAGCCGTTGAGGGGCGTGTAGACCAGCTTGAGCCTGGACACGTCGTTGCCGGGGCGCAGGGCGCACACGGCGTCCACAAAGGCGTCCAGGCAGTCGTCCCCGATCCAGCGGATGGTTCCGGCCCGGAGGGCCTCGTCAAAGTCCGTCAGCTTTACGCCGTCAAAGCAGTCGGTCTTTTCAATAAAGGCCAGCACCTTGTCCGCCGCCTCCGGAGTGATCTGGCAGCCGTCGGAGCCGTAGACCTTGTAGCCGTTGTACGCGGCGGGGTTGTGGCTGGCGGTGACGCAGATCCCCGCGCCGCAGTTCAAATACCGCACCGCCCAGCTGAGGGCGGGGGTGGGCTCCAGCCGGGGATAGGGCCATGCGGTAATGCCGTTGGCGGCCAAGACCCGGGCGGCCTCCCGGGCGAAGAGCTCTCCCTTGATCCGGCTGTCCCGGGCGATGGCCACGGCTTTGGGCAGGCTAGTTGCGTTCAGGTAGTCCGCCAGCCCCTGGGTGGCCCGGTGGACCGTGTAGATGTTCATCCGGTTGGTCCCCGCGCCGAGGACCCCCCGGAGCCCCCCGGTGCCAAAGGCCAGATCCCGGTAAAAGCGGTCGGAAATCTCGTCGTCCCGGTTTTGGATCGCTTCCAGCTCTGAAATCAGGTCCGGGTCCTCCCGGGCGTTTTTCATCCAGCGGTCAAATTGTGTTCTCATGAGGCGTCCTCCTTGCGGCAGAGTTGATCTGGAAAACAGCATAACATGCTTTTCGCAAAAGCACAATACATTTTAGCTAAATAATTAACCAAATTTTAGTCTCCTTCTTTGTACAGAAAGGTTGACGGAACCATTGGAATCCTTTATAATATTTCCACACATACAGATACCGGCAGGAGGAAATTCATGGGAAAAGCTGTTCGTATGGCGGACATCGCGAAGGAATTGAATATCAGCGTGGTATCCGTCTCCAAGGCCCTGGCGGGCAAGTCCGGAGTCAGCGAGGAAATGCGGGCTAAGGTGGTGGCCCTGGCCCGGGAGATGGGCTATGAGGGAAGCCGGAGCAGCGACCCCGGAGGGACCGGAAACATCGGCGTGCTGGTGTCCGACCGCTTTTTTGACGAGAATACCTTTTATACCAGCCTGTACCGCTCCCTGGTTCTCTCCAGCGGCGGCGAGGGCTTGACCTGCATGATGGAAATCGTCTCCCGGGAGGCGGAGCGGAACGCCGCGCTTCCCGCTTTGATCACCGGGCGCAAGGTGGACGGCCTGATCCTGATGGGCAACCTAGAGAGCGCGTACCTCCAGGCGGTGGTAACCAGCGGCTTCCCCTGTGTTCTTCTGGATTTTCACGCGCTGAACGGGGCGCTGGACTGCGTGATCAGCGACAACCTGGAGGGCGGCTGCGCTCTGACGGAACACCTCCTGGCCCAGGGACGGCGGGAGATCGGCTTTGTGGGCAGCATCCGGGCCACCTCCAGCATTATGGACCGGTATCTGGGCTATCAGCGGGCCCTGCGCCTGGCGGGCGTCGTCCCCCGGGAGGACTGGCTGCTGGAGGACCGGGACCAGGAGGGGCGCTTTATCCCCCTCCGGCTGCCCCAGGAGCTGCCGGAGGCCTTTCTGTGCAGCTGCGACGAGGTAGCCTTTAATCTGATAGAGGCCCTGCGGCAGAGAGGCCTCCGGGTGCCGGAGGACGCCGCCGTATGCGGCTATGACGATTTCCGGTACGCCACGCTGTCCCAGCCCCAGCTGACCACCTACCGGGTGGACGTGGAGCAGATGGCCAGGACCGCGGTGGCGTGTCTCACCGCCCGGGTCCGCCAGGAGGATGCCGGACCTGTATGCTATACCATCCCGGGACGGCTGGTGGTCCGGGAGAGCTGCGGAGCGGCTGCGGAGAGTTAGAGAGCTCCTTCAATATTCAAAACAGGCGGAGGCTTCGGCCTCCGCTTTTTTTGCGCCCTCCTATCGGCAGGATTCACAAAAAGGTAACGGCTTTTTATGGGATTAGCTAAAATTTAATTTATATATTGACTAATATTAATCAAGTAATTATGCTTAATTTATCGGCTAATTGTTGGTCGCAAATTAGCTTACAATTAGCAAAACGAAAATGGGAGGAACTAACATGAAACATGACCGTACCCTGGGCGGAGTGGGACGGCTCCGCCGAAGTGAAGATTTCCGGCGGGCCGCTGTGGTTCGGCCGTCGGATTGCTGCCGGGCCTAAGGACGAGGCCGCCTTGGCCGGGGCCCAGGCGCTGTGGGAAGCCATGTTTCAAGGGGATTAGAAAGGAGCGCGCCTATGGGATTTCTGCCGAATTTTGACGGCCCCGGCCCACGGGAGGACCCGCCCCGGAAAACCGGCGTCTTCCGCCTCTGGGAGATGCTGAGCCGGGACTTTTGGGACCTGTTCCAGGCGGGCCTCTTGGCGCTGCTGGGCTGCGTTCCCTTCTTCCTGGGGGTTGGGTACAGCATGGTTACCCATACGGTGCTGCTTGCCCCGCTCCTGGGGCTGGCAGGCGGAGCCGCGGCGGGGCCCTTCCTCTGCGGACTGGCGGACACGGTTCTGCGGGGGCTCCGGGACGAGCCGGGATTGTGGTGGCTGGTCTACCGCCGGGCCTGGAAACGGAACGTCCGGTCGGCGCTCCTGCCGGGAGCCCTGGGCGGGGCGCTGCTGGGCACGCAGGTTTTCCTTTTGGCCAACGCCGGGGCCCTGCGGCTGGGCGGCGTGACCATGGCGGCCCTGGCGGCGGGGATTCTGCTGGCGCTGGCCCTGTCGTTGTACCTCTGGCCCCTGCTGGCCCTGATGGAGCTCTCCTTTTTCCAGCTGGTGAAAAACTCCGCTCTGCTCTTTCTGGGGCGGCTGCCCCGGAGCGCGGCGGCGCTGGCCATTGTAGCCGGTTATCTGTGGCTGGCTCTGCGGTATCTGCCTCTGGCGCTGCCGCTTCTGCCCTTGACAAACCTCTGGCTGCCGGTCTTTCCGGCCCTGTTTCTGATCTATCCCAATATCAACGAGACCTTTCAAATCGAAGAAAAATTAGGAGGAAACTGAGATGGCGACTCTGAATCTGAAAGACATCACGAAGATCTGCCCCCACAGCGGCGGCCAGAAAAAGGCCAAAAAGAAGGGAGCGGAGAAGAAAACCAATCTCCAGGTGACGGAACAGGGCGTGGTGGCGGTCCAGAAGTTCAGCCTGGACATCGCCGACAAGGAGTTTATCGTCCTGGTTGGCCCCTCCGGCTGCGGCAAGTCCACCACCCTTCGCATGGTGGCGGGCCTGGAGGAGATCTCCGGCGGCGAGCTGTACATCGATGGAAAATTGATGAACGACGTGGAGCCCAAAAATCGGGACATCGCCATGGTCTTCCAGTCCTACGCCCTCTACCCCCATATGACCGTGTATGAGAACATGGCCTTCCCCTTGAAGCTCCGCAAGGTCCCCGGGGACGAGATCGACAAGCGGGTCAAGGAAGCGGCGGAAATTCTGGATATCACCCAGTACCTGGACCGCAAGCCCAAGGCCCTGTCCGGCGGCCAGCGCCAGCGCGTAGCCATTGGCCGCGCCATCGTCCGGGAGCCCAAAGTCCTGCTGATGGACGAGCCTCTGTCCAACCTGGACGCCAAGCTCCGCAACCAGATGCGGGCCGAGATCATCAAGCTCCGGCAGAAAATCAACACGACCTTCATGTACGTCACCCACGACCAGACGGAGGCCATGACCCTGGGTGACCGGATCGTCATCATGAAGGACGGCTTCATCCAGCAGATCGGCACGCCCCAGGAGGTCTTCGACCACCCCGCCAACTTGTTCGTGGCCGGGTTCATCGGCACGCCGCAGATGAACTACTTTGACGCGCGGTTGGAGAAGAGCGGAGACCAGTACAGCGTCTCCGTGGGCAGTGTCAAGGTGGATCTGTCCAAGGAAAAGCAGCAGGCCATGGCGGCGAAGGGCGTTCAGCCCCAGGCCATCACCCTGGGCGTCCGGCCCAGCCACATTGTCCTGGCCCAAGGGGGAAACGCGCTGACGGCCACTGTGGACGTGTCCGAGATGATGGGCAGCGAGGTCTACCTGCACACCAACGCCATGGGGCGGGACGTGGTGATCATTGTGCCCACCATGGACCTCCAGGGAAACCACAAGGACACCTTCGCCCGGGGTGCCGAGGTGAAGTTTACATTTGCCGGAAATGTCTGCCACCTGTTTGGCGGCGACGGAAAAAATCTGGAGTTCTAAGCAAGTACGGGGGATGCCAAAACCTGGCATTCCCCGTATTTTATAAGGCCATTCACCACGCCTCCGGTACATGGATGGTACGGGAATTTTTCGTCATGCCTCAAAAAAGAGAAGCCCCCCAGGCCCCTTGTGGTTCTAGGGGGGCTGCGGCCTGTATCTACGGCGCGTCCCCGGCGGCGGCAATGCCGGCGAAGAAGCGGGGCTGGATCCGCAGCCCGCCTCCATAGCGGACCTGTGACGGGAATAGGCGCAGCTCCTTCAGCGGAGACAGGACGCGTTCTTGAAAAACCGGCGGTTTGGGGGTATGATAGGAAAAACAACTGGGGAAAAGAACGCGGTGCCGTGAGAACGGCGCAAAAACAGGGGGAACCGGAAATGAAAATGACGACAAGCCGCATTGCGGAGTTGGCCGGGGTGTCCCGGGGCGCTGTGGACAAAACCATCCATAACCGTCCGGGTGTGCGGGAGGACGTGCGGCAAAAGGTGCTGCAAGTGATTGCGGAGACCGGGTATGTCCCGCTGTCTGTAAGGAAGGCCTCGGTGCAGCCTTCGAAGACCTTCCGAGTGGCGGCCATTCTTCCACCGCTGACCAACCCCTACTTTGCGGCGCTGAAACGCCATATGGACGAGATCGTCTCCTTTATGCCTAACCTGTCCCTGACATGCTTTTTTTGCGGCCCCACGGATTCCCGGCAGATGCTTTCCCTGCTGAAGCAGCTTCGGGAGCAGGATTTTGACGGCTATCTGCTTCGAGGTGCGCGCAGCGGAAGCGTCAGCGAGGAACTGGAGAGCATTGACAGGCCGGTGATCTTCTTTGAGTGCGACATTCCGCGTGTAAAAAGGCTCTGCCTGGTAGGGGAGGATTGCGTAAAAACCGGGCGGCTGGCGGCGTCACTGCTGGCAAAGAGCGTAGGCTACCGAGGGGAGGTATCGGTTATCACGGGGTCAGCGGAACTCTCCAGCCATCAGCAACGCCTGACGGGCTTCCTGGACGTGATGCGGATGGAGTACCCCGAAATCCGTATTGCCCGGCAAATATACTCCTTAGAGCAGCCCGCAGTGGCCTATCAGCAAACAAATCGGCTTCTGGAGGACTGTCCCCATCTGGCGGGTGTGTGCAACCTAGCGGGCTGCACCGGAGAAATTGGCCACGCCATTCTGGAGCGCCGAAAGAAGAGCTCCGTCCGGCTGGTCTGTTTCAGCACGGGCAAAGATGTGATTACGCTGATCCAAAAGAAAATCGTCACCTTTTCCATCAATCTTCAGCCACGAGAGCAAGCCCGCATGATGTTTGAAGCCATGTACGCCTATCTCTCGCGGGGGCAGAAGCCCTCTTCCGACTTCCTGAAAACTCCGATCACCATAGCGCTGGACGAGAACATCGACAGCCTGCTGAACGACTTTGGGCCGGTATGAGTCCGAGCAATCCGAGCCGATTTGCTCGAAAAGAGCCCTATTTTTAGTCGATATCCTCAAAAAAATATGTTGCAAAACCGAGCAAAAATTTTGCTCGGTTTTTTCGGCAAAAAAAGAGGAAAAGCCGGTTCCATTTCTTGTTATTTTAAAAGTACCAAAGGGCTGGTTTTTGATGTTTCGCCCAAAAAACGGTTTTGTTTTCTTTGCGAATTGACGCATAAACACGAAAATTGCTATGCTTAAAGCACTTAAAGCACGAAATGAGGCCAAGACGTAAAGGAGAGGATCGTTATGAGCAAAACCATTCGCATCGGGCTGATTGGCGCAGGCTTTATCGGGCGCAGCCACGCGACCGCATATCTGAATCAATGCCAGTTCGGCTCGGAGATCAAGCCGGAGCTGGTAGTGGTGGCCGATCCGGTGGAGACGGCGGCAAAGGCGCTGGCAGAGAGCCACGGCTTTGCCCGGTACACCAGCGATTGGCGCGAGGTGGTCAAGGCGGACGACGTAGACCTGGTCTGCATCTGCACGCCCAACAACATGCACTGCGAAATTGCCATAGAAGCGGCGCGGAATGGAAAGGCCATCAATTGCGAAAAGCCCCTGGGCATGAACGGCGACGAATCCGAACAGGCGGCAAGAGCGGTCAAGGAATGCGGCGTGATTGCGACCTGCGGCTTCAACACCATAAAAATTCCCGTAATTGCCTACGCCAAGGAGATCATCGACTCCGGTGAACTGGGAGAGCTGGTCCTCTTCCGGGGCAGCTACGACACCGACGGCCTGGCGGACCCAGACGCGCCCC
The DNA here is from genome assembly GCA_947244595.1 of uncultured Oscillibacter sp. Lineage (GTDB taxonomy): Bacteria > Bacillota > Clostridia > Oscillospirales > Oscillospiraceae > Oscillibacter. The sequence goes on from CAMXKT010000001.1 coordinate 45,300, forward strand.
ATGCCTGGCGTATGCTGGCGAAGAACTCGCTGTTGGGCTCTATGGGCGACCTTGCCGCCCATGTGCTGTCCATCTCCCAGTATCTGCTGGGGGACATCACCGCGGTCACCGGCATGACGGGGATACTCTACAGCCAGAGGAAGGATTCAGCGGGTAATTTGCAGCCGGTTGAAAACGACGACGTGGCGCAGTTCCTTTGTCGGTATCAAAACGGCGGCATTGGCTATATTTCCTCCAGCCGGGTGGCTCCGGGGCGCAAGCAGGGCGAGGTCTTTGAGGCGCAGTTCACTAAAGGCATCATCACTTTCAATTTGGAGCGAATGAACGAAATCAACATCTACCGCCACACGGACAAACCGGTGGACCAGGGCTTCAAGACCATCATTTCGGCCCCCGGCCACGGCGAGTATGGTAAATTTTGGGGCGGCCCCGGCATTGGCATCGGCTATCAGGACCTGAAGACGATTGAAGAGCGCCACGTTTTGGAAAACATTGTGAACAGCACCACGCCGGCAGTGGACTTCGTCTTCGCGGCGAAAATCGACCGCGTGATGGAAGCGGTGCTGGAATCGGCGAAAACCGGCCGGTGGGTTGACGTGAAACCGGTGAAGGTATAAGCGCCCACCGGGAATGCATGAGGAGGGGCGAATGTGCGCATACCTCTATAATAGAGTAAGGAGCATTAACTATGAGACTTTGTTTGAACACCGACGGGTTGGCGCACCTTCCCTTTGAGGCGATGGTGTCCACCGCCGCGGAGATCGGCGTCGAATCCCTGGAGATTGCCTGCGGCAACTGGTCCAGCGCACCCCACATCGATCTGGACGGGATGCTGGAGCGCAAGAGCACACGGGAAAAGTACATGGATACCATTCACCGGGCGGGTCTGGAGCTGGAGGCCCTCAACTGCTCCGGGAACCAACTAGAACCCAACGGTACCGGCAGGGCCCATCAGGCCGTGGTAGAGAAGACCTTCCGCCTGGCGGAGCTGTTGGGCGTAAAAAGCGTCGTCATGATGAGCGGGCTACCGGGGGGCAGCGCCACCGACACCACCGCAAACTGGGTCACAACCTGCTGGCCGATGAGCTGCCAGGAAATTCTGCGCTATCAGTGGGAAGAGGTGCTGATCCCCTACTGGGAGAAGACCGCGAAGCAGGCCAAGGACCACGGGATCACCTCCATCGCACTGGAAAATCACGGTGCCCAGTGCGTCTACAACGCGGAAACCCTCCTGCGGCTGCGCCGGGCGACGGACCCAATCATTGGCATGAATCTAGACCCCAGCCATCATATGTGGATGGGCGGCGACGGCATTGAGATGGCAAAGGCTCTGGGAGCAGACGCGATTCACCACGTCCACGCAAAAGACCTGCGCAAGGAGGGGACGCGCTTCGCCGCGAACGGTGGGCTGGAAACCAAGTTCTTCGACGATTACAACAACCGTTACTGGAACTATGTGGCCCTGGGCTACGGCGAGAGCGCCGAATGGTGGAAGACCTTCTTCTCCGTACTGCGCATGATGGGCTATGATGGTCCGGTTTCTCTTGAGATTGAGGACAAGACCATGTCCGCCCTGGTGGCAATCAAGAAATCCATCTCCTTCCTCCACGAGGTGATGCCCAGGGACTTCGGCGCCTAAGGCGCTCTTGGACATGGGAGTTCTTCCCTTCGCGCGGGCCCGGGGCTGCGCGGATGGAAAAGAGGCTCCGCCCCGGAGAAACATGTAAGAGCTGCCTGCCGGCATGGCGGGCGGCGGAAAGGACACGAACATGAAAAAAAGAGTATTGAGCCTGCTCCTGGCCGGCGTGATGTGCCTGTCCCTGGCAGCGTGCGGCGGCAACAAAGACAGCGGGTCCAGCGGCGGAAAGACGGACGGTGAAAGCCAGGGTGCCTCCCCGGCAGAACAGCCGCTGAAGATCGGCGTGATCGCCAAGTACCAGCACGAGTTCTATATGACCATGTTTGACGGCGCGCGGAAGGCCGCCGAGGAACTGGGCGCGGAAATCGAGTGCAACAACCCCTCCTCCCCCCAGGACGCGATGGTGCAGGTGCAGCAGGTGGAAGACATTGTGTCAAAGAATGTAGACGTCCTGGTCATCGTGCCCAATCAGCCGGACACACTGGCCTCGGCGCTGGCAAAGGCCCATGAGAAAGGAATCACCATTGTGGCCGCGGATACAGACTTTGACTATGAGCACAAGGTGGCCTACGCCGGGACGGGCAACGAGGAAGCGGGCTCCACGGTGGCGGAGCGCCTGTGCGAAAACCTTCCCGACGGTGCCAGCGTAGTGGTCATGCGGGGCCCCCTAGGCGGCGTGAGCTTTGACCAGCGCGTGGCGGGCGTGACCAAGACCCTGGAGGAGAAGGGCGTGGCCATTCTGGAAGTGGTCGACGCGGAGTCCATGGCGGACAAGGCGGCGGCAAAGACCGAGGACCTGATCCAGAAATACGGCGAAAAAATGAACGCGATCATCTGCCTGGACGACAATATGACCCCCGGCGCGGTCACTGCCATCCGCCAGGCCAATATGACCGGAAAGATTCTTGTGACCGGCTTTGACGCGGGCTCCTCCGTGCTGGAAATGATCAAAACGGGCGACGTGCTGCTGGATGTTGCGCAAAACCCGTACAACATGGGCTATGAGGCGGTTAAAGCGGGTGTAGCGGCCCACAAGGGTGAGTCCGTCCAGCCCATCATAGACACCGGCGTCACGGTCATCGACGCCTCCAATGTGGACGAGCATCTGGACGCGTAAGCCCGGATCCCCTTAAAGGAAAGGCTGCCTGCTTCGGCAGGCAACCTTTCCCGTTATGGCAGAAACAAAGTGGCTCTGAGAAAGAGGTGACAAAGGTTGAAGGACTCTATTGTGGAGTTGCGGCATATCGTGAAAATTTTTCCGGGAGTGATGGCGCTGGACGACATGTCCATCGAGCTGCGAAGGGGGGAAATTCACGGGCTGATTGGAGAGAACGGTGCGGGAAAATCCACACTCATCAAGGTGCTGACCGGAATGCACCGGCCCGACAACGGCGAAATCTATGTAAACGGCCAGCGGGTGGAATTCCAGAACCCGGAACAGGCCCGGGAGAAGGGCATCGCCTGTGTGTACCAGGAGCTGAACATCGTCCCGGACGCCAACATGGTGGACAACATTTTCCTCAACTGCTACAAAAGGAAACACCGCTTCTTCCTGGACTACGACTACATGCGCAGGCGCACGGAGGAGATTATGCGGGAGCTGGGGCAGGAGGCAGACCTGTCGGCCCCCTGCGGCACGCTGGGCATTGGAATGCAGCAAATGGTGGAAATCGCAAAGGCCATTCAACTGGAGGCAAACGTAATCATTCTGGACGAGCCCACCGCCAGTTTGGGGGAGCAAGAGGTGGAGCAACTGGTACAGAGCATACGCCGCCTGCAGAAGAAGGGAATCACCTTCCTGTTCGTCTCTCACAAACTGGAGGAGATCTTTGAGCTCTGCGACCGGGTGACGGTTATGCGGGACGCGAAGCACATCGTCACCACCGAGCCGGAAAAGCTGACCAAGGACGATCTGATTGCCCACATGGTGGGACGCACGCTGGATAACCTGTTTCCCAAGGCGGCGTCCTGCCCTGGAGAGGAGGCGCTCCGGGTGGAGGGGCTGACACGGATGGGCGAGTTCTACGATGTGTCCTTCAGCGCCCGCCGGGGCGAGATACTCGGGTTCTCCGGGCTGGTGGGCGCAGGGCGCACCGAGCTGTTTCAGAGTATTTTCGGCATGACAGCCCCCGACCGGGGTGAGATTTACATCGACGGAAAGAAGGCGGATATCCAAAGCCCCGGACAGGCCATCTGGAACAAGATGGCATTCTTGACGGAGGACCGCAAGCACCAAGGTCTGATCCTGGAGTCCTCTGTGCGGGAAAACCTGAACCTGGTGCAGCTGGACCAAATCCGCAAAGGGTTGTTCCTGGATGAGGACAAGCGCACGGCGCTGTCCCGGGAGGCGGTGGATAGGCTTCGCATCAAGGTCTCCAGCGACGCCCAGCTTGCGGGACAGCTTTCCGGCGGCAACCAGCAGAAAGTGGTTATCGGCAAATGGGTGATGACCGACGCGGATATTTTTATTTTCGACGAGCCGACCAAGGGAATCGACGTGGGAGCAAAAATCGAAGTCTACAACATTATGAACGGACTGGTGGCGCAGGGGAAATGCGTCGTCATGATTTCCTCCGAGCTGCCCGAGGTACTCGGCATGAGCGACCGGGTGGTGGTCATGCGCGAAGGACGGAAGACGGCGGAGATCTGCCGTGGCAGCCGGTTTTTCAATCAAGAGGATATTATGAAGGCGGCGTGGGGAGGAAAACTGGATGAAAACGAATAAAACGCTGAAAAAAATTAGCGGCGCAGTGTCCGGCGCGGGTCCTGTGGCCGCCGTGCTGATCCTTTCGGTGGTGCTGGCGGTGTCGAGCGAGACCTTCCTCACCGTGAACAACTGGATGAATATTCTACGTCAAACGGCGGTGAACAGCACCATAGCCATCGGCATGCTGCTGATCCTGCTCACGGCGGGAATCGACCTTTCGGTGGGCTCCATCTGCGCGCTGAGCAGTTGTGTGATGGGCGCGCTGATGCGGGACCTGGGTGTGCAGAATCCAGTGGTGCTGATCGCCGCCTGCCTGGGCTGCGGGATGCTGTGCGGCTATATCAACGGTGCGCTGTACACGAAGCTGAACCTGCCCCATCCCTTTGTGGCGACGCTGGGCACGATGCAGATCTTTCGAGGCTTGGCGCAGATCGTTTCCCACGCGACGCCCATCACCGGCTTTCCCGACAGCGTCATCGCACTGGGCTTTTCCTCCATCGGCCCCATCGGCTTCCCAGCCTGCTTTCTCTCGGTAATTCTGGTGTTTATCCTGTTCGCGGTCCTGCTGAACAAAACGCCACTGGGCAAGAAAATCTACGCCGTGGGCGGCAACGAGGAGGCGGCCCGGGTTTCCGGCATCGACGTAAAGCGGGTCAAGATGTTCGTCTATGTGATTACCGGACTTCTGGCGGGGTTCGCGGCGCTGATTTTGACAGGACGGGTTTCTACCGCCCTGCCCACCACCGGCGAGGAGTACGCCATGGACGCGATTGCGTCCTGCGTGATTGGCGGGGCCTCCTTCAACGGGGGCAAGGGCACTGTAGGCGGCACCTTCGTGGGAGCGCTGTTTATCCAAATTATCCGCAACGGCCTAAATCTGCTGGGAGCGCAGTCCGATTTACAGATGGTAGTAATCGGCGCGGTGGTCATCATTGCGGTGGTCATCGACGTGTACCGGGGCGCAGCGGAGGAGAAAGCCAAGAGGCTGGAGCAGGCAAAAGCACACCTGCACGCCTGAACGGGAGGAACAGATGATGCAGAAACTCAGGTTTGGAATGGTTGGCGGCGGCGGCGGTTTCATTGGCAATGTACACCGCCACGGCGCATTAGACGACGACCTTGCCGTACTGACGGCAGGCTGCTTCAGCCGGGACCTCGGCAAGAATCGGGCCTGCGCCGAGAAATGGGATGTTCCCCGCTGCTACGTCTCCTATGAGGAAATGGCGGAACGGGAGGGCCAGAGGGAGGACGGAATTGATTTCGTCACAATTGCCACCCCCAACAATACCCACTATGCTATTGCGAAAAGTTTCCTGGAGCGAGGCATCCATGTGCTGAGCGATAAGCCGGCGGCGCTGAACCTGGAGCAGGCGCAGGAGCTGGAGGCGCTAGCCGCAGAAAAGGGACTTTTGTTCGGCGTAAGCTACACCTATGCGAACTACGCTCTGATCCGGCAGGCGCGAAACATGGTGGAACACGGCGAAATCGGGAAAATCATCAACATCATGTGCGAATACCCCCAGGATTGGGTGCTGATGACGGTGGCCAGCGGCCAGTCGGTGCACGGCTCCTGGAGGTTCCAGCCGGAGATCATCGGCAATTCCCTCTGCGTCGCCGACATCGGAACTCACCTGGAGTACCTGGTCACAGCGGCGACGGGGCTGGAGCTGGAAAAGGTACTCTGCGCGGTGCAGACCATTCCCGAGGATCTGCCGTTGGAGACCAATGCGCAGATGCTGCTGCGCTATGCGGGAGGCGTACCCGGGATGATGTGGGCGTCTCAAGTAGCTGCTGGACACGAGTGCAGCGTGTCCCTCCGAATCTATGGGGACAAAGGTTCCATCGCGTGGAACCACGACACGCCGATGCAGCTACGGGTGGCAAAGCTGGGCCGCCCAGTGCAGATCTATACTCCGGAGAGAGACTATCTCTACCCGGAGGCCAAGGCATTAACACGCCTGCCTTACGGGCACCCGGAGGGATTTTACGAGGCCTTCGCAAACATTTACCGTGGGTTCATCCGCCACATTCTGGCACTGCGGCAGGGCCCGGCAGCGGCGGAATATCCCTATCCGACCATCCGGGACGGTGTGCGGGGATTGAAGTTTGTGAGGGCCTGTTTGGAGAGCAGTCGGCGCGGCAGCGTCTGGGTGCACCTATGACAGGAGGGAATGGATATGAAGCTTCCAAAGGAAATGCAGGCGGTCATCTTTGAAAAAATCGGGGCGCATAAACTTGTGACGGTACCTGTGCCCGAGATCAGGAACCCGGACGATCTGTTGGTAAAGATCGAGGCCGCAAGCATCTGCGGCTCCGATCTGCACATTCTGGCCGACCCGCCGGGCTGTATTGCCGTGCCGGGCACGGTGATTGGGCACGAGATGGTGGGCGAGGTGGTGGAAACCGGCAGCGGTGTTACGGGATTTTGTCCCGGAGACCGTTTGGTCTGCGACCCGAACATCTCCTGCGGGCGTTGCGAAGCGTGCCGCACGGGGCACAAAAATATGTGTGAAAATCTTCACATCCATGGCGTGGACCGCCACGGCTTTTTTGCCCAGTATGCCTGCATCCCGGAGCGCTCCGCCGTCAAAATCAGCCCCTCTCTTTCAAAGGAGCAGGCGATTTTCGCTGAGCCGCTGACCTGTGTGATGAGCGCGGTGGACAAGGCTCGTCTGCTGCCGGGAGAGACAGTGGCCGTAATAGGGGCGGGCCCCATCGGATTGTACTTCCTGTCCCTGTTCCGAGTGAACGGCGCGGGTCGGGTGATTTCCGTGGAGCCCTCGGAGTACCGCAGGAAATACGCGGAAAAGATGGGGGCAGACGCTGCGCTGGACCCCAAAAAGCAAGACGCCGCGGCGGAAATCCGGGCGCTGACCGGCGGCAGGGGAGCCGACGTGGTGGTGGACGCGGTAGGAATGTGCGTAGCAGACGCGTTGCGCTATGTGTGCCGGGGCGGCCGGGTGGTGCTGTTCGGGCAGAACGCCGCCGCCCGGGAGACCATCTGCCAAAACGATATTACGCGCAATGAAATTACTCTCTTTGGCAGCTACATCGGCCCCTATACCATGAGCGCTACGGTAAAGCTGCTGGAAAGCGGACTGATTGATTTCAGCAAAATGATTACCCACCGCCTAGCCCTGCGGGAGTTCGACGAAGGACTCGCCGCGATGCGTAGCGGGACAGCGCTGGAGGTGGTTCTGGATCCCTTTGCGTAAAAACGACGGCTCTGTCTGCCGGGGGATTTTCTCCGGCGGGCGTAGCTTTTTACAACAGGCCGGCGCAAGCAATGAAACGCTTGCGCCGGCCTGTCCAGTGTTGGCAAAAGAGCTGTGGCTCGCTGCGGATAAAAACGATTCCATCTTTCTTCCCGTTCCGCCGTTCCGGCGCTTCACCCTGGCGGGAATGAACGCCACGTCTCCGGGAAGCGGCTCCATCATATTGATTGTGGAACTCCGCTGGGGGGAAACGGTTAAGGTGCTCGCTGATGACCCTAAGCAAATCAAGCGCTATATGGTTTCCGCAACACGTCCCGTATGTTTTCTTGGATTCGCCCGGCAAGCCCTTCATACTGCGCCCGCTCCTCCGGGCTGAGCCCGGAAAACCTTGCGGCCTCGAAATCCTTCCAGACATTCTCCAGATCTTTCAAAATAAAAGCCGCGGAGGAAGAAAAGTCGATCCGCAGCCGCCGTTCATTGCTCTTCCTTCCCTCTGTTGGGTGGGTCTCCGATACAGAGATCAGCCGTTTCCCCTCCAAGCGGTTCAGCAGCATGGCCAATCTCCTTTGGGACAGCCCGGCAAAATCCGCAAGCACTTTCCGGGAGGGGGACCTAAACTGCCGGAGGCACAGAAGCAGGCGGGCTTCCGGCAGGGAAAGGCCGTTTTTCTGCGCGGCGGCCTCCAGGTAATAGTCCAGCAGCTTCCGCTCTCGAAAGAGGTCAAATAGGAATCCCTCCCCCTCCAAGGTGTCGGGGGGAGCCTGGACCCGCTCGCTCCCCAGGCGTTTTGAGACCGGGGGCACCGCTCCATCCTCGGCGGCGTCGATCAGGAAGCGGTAGATTTTCAGCCGCTGCTTTTCGTATTCCTCCTCGTCCAGCACCGATTTGTAGAACTGGTTGTAATACTCGAAGGCCGTCAGCTTCATTTGGACCGTTTTGGAAATGCTGATATTCTGGGTGCAAAGGGACCCTTTCGTTTTAACGTAGTAGTAGATGGGCACCTGCAAAGCAACGAAGGTTTCCGCTCTGCGGATATATTCCAGATTGAACATGAAGTCCTCGCACCAACTGATGGCCGGGTCCATCCGCAGATGGTGCCGCTCCACGATCTCCCAGCGGTAGAGCTTGTTCCATAAGACCCCGTAGTAAAAATCAGCGGGGTTTTCCATCATGTGGGCGGCGTATTCCTCCCGGCTGAGGACCCGCGCCTCGTCGATGTCCCCCTTGGGGGAGACCCACTCACCCACCACCCGGTAAAAATCGGAGATCACCAAATCGCACTGGTGCTCCTCCATGGCCCGGACCAGCAGTTTGGTGGCGTTGGAGGTGATCCAGTCGTCGGCGTCCAGGAATTGAAGATACCGGCCCCGTGCTTGTTCGAGGCATAGGTTCCGGGTGTCGGAAACGCCGGAGTTCTCCTTGTGGAACACCCGGACCCGGCTGTCCGCGGCGGCGTATTCGTCGCAGATCGCGCCGGAGCCGTCCCGGCTGCCATCGTCGGCCAGGAGCAGTTCAAAATCGGAGTACTCCTGATTTAGAACGCTCTCTACGCAACGGCGCAGGCAGGCTTCGGCGTTATAAACTGGAACAATGATGCTGACAGATGGATTCATAACAGACCTCCGAGGTAAATGTTGAGAAATTTCGATCCGCTAAAATTCGATTTGATTATACTATAAAAAGCAAAAATGTGCACTCTCAAATTATGTGATGGAGAAATTAAAAAGCTCTAAATTCTTTATGCTATGAGAGGGTATTAGAGCCATGATAGATTTTGTCTGATTCCGCCTTCTGTTCATCGTCTGCTAAAAATCATGCTTTCATTGCGTACCCTTTTGGTGCGTTGTCTTGACACGTTTTCTCAATCATGGTATTATTTTGAAGAAAAGTTGAACAAAAGTGCAGGCAAAACCAGCTAAGAATATGATTGCATTAAACAAGGCTCAGGATAAAAATTTCATGCCATGTGAGGAGAGATTTTTCCATGCCTACGCCACTCGACCCAAGTATAAGTAGGACCCTACCAGCTTCCGCATCATCAGCTATGAAGGTCGTCCTCATCTCCGAGAGCGGCACCATGGAAAACCTCTGGCTGCCAGGTGCCTCCGGGGGAAGAAGGCGTTTTCCGCGAAGAGACGATCTGCCGCCCCTCTTCCTGGAGGCGAGGAGAAACGGTTGGTCTGTCCAATTGGAGGAAGGAGCCGTGTTCTCCCCGGCGATCCAGGACGCAGAGGGTGGAGCCGGGCGGCAGATGCTACGCCATGAGGGAATTCTGCGGATCCTCTGGAAGCAGGAGCGCTTTGTGCTTTATTCCGAGGCTGGAACGCTGGAAAAGGGGGCCTTTCTGCCCTATTTCCTGGAGGAGAACACTGCCTACAGCATCGGGCGCAGTGAAGACAACGACATCTGTTACCTCAACGAGACTGTCTCCCGCTCCCATGCGCAGTTGTACTGGAGCAGGGGGAGCTGGTGGATCCGGGACTTGGGCAGTACCAACGGCACCTACGTCAATGGGCGGCGGACGTTGGAGCAGCAGTTGAGAAACGGCGACGTGATCTACATCATGGGGCTGTATATTCTGGTGGGTCCGGGATTCACGGCCATGAACAGCCAGAACAACCGGGTGGTGTTCCACACGCCGAAAATCCGGGCTATTACGCCCGGTGAGGGGTGGTCTTATGCGCCGTGCCCAGAAAAGCTTCCGGATCAGGCTCTGTTTGACCGCCAGCCCCGGAAGCAGCGACCGCCGGAGCCGGAGGCTATTACCTTTGATATGCCCCCCATCCCCATAACCGCCAGCAAGATTCCCCTGCTGTTGCGCATGGGAAGTCCCTTGGTCATGGGCGGCAGAGCCCTAGTCACCGGCAATCTGGTTATGGCCCTCACATCCCTGGTCTTTCCGGGTCTTACCCAGGGGCTCACGGAGAAGGATCGGAAGGAGTATGAAGAGAAGCGGCTGACGGTTTACCGGGAATATCTCTCCGGGAAGCGGCAGGAGATTGCCGGAGAAAAGATGGCGGAGGAAGCCCAGCTGAATGAGTGCTACCCGCCTCTGGACACCGCTTTGCGGTTCGCCGTGGATCGGGACCGGTTGTGGGAGCGACGGAGCGTAGACGAGGATTTTCTAGATCTCAGGATCGGCACCGGAACCCGCCCGCTGCTAGCGGAGAAAAATTGCCCCAAGGAGACCTTTGAGGTAGAACGGGATGTGCTTAAGGAAGAACTCTTTGCGCTGACTCGAGAACCTGTAATTTTAAAAGATATTCCCATTTTACTATCCTTGCGCCGGGACTTCATTGTAGGCGTTCAGGGCTTTTCCCGAAAGACCTTCTCGGTATTACGAAATTTACTCCTCCAGCTGGTGGTAACCCACAGCAGCGACGAGGTGAAGTTGGTCATCCTAGCCGGGGAGACCTATGAGGAGGACTTCCGGTTTGCCCGGAATCTGCCCCACACGTGGAGTGACGACCACTCCATCCGGTTTTTTGCCGGAGGGGCTGGGGATATCCCGGCTTTAAGCCGGTACCTCAGTGGGGAGATCGAAGCCGCCCTGTCTCCGGAACAGCTGCGACCCGGGGCCCAGCGGGGACCAGCCTATGTGATCGTAGCTGCCAGCAAATCCCTTTTTAACGCTTTGGAGTGTCTGAAAGATGTTCTGGCCCAAAGGGAGTACCGCGGTGTATCTATCATCGCCGCCTTCGATGGGATCCCTAAGGAGTGCACCCAGCTCATCGACCTGAGGGGGGACCCGGCACTGTCCGCTCTTAGCGGCTCCGAAGAAACTGGGACTCGCCCCTTTCGGGAGGAGGACTGTGCCCTGGAGCTGTGCCAACGGGCCCTGCTGGAACTGGCCAGGACCCGCTCTGCGGCCCAGTCTCAAACCTATGCCCTGCCCGATATGATCACCTTTCTGGAGCTTTACGAGGTGGGTCGGGTGGAATATTTGGAGCCCTTGCGGCGGTGGAAGGAGAACAACCCCGTCAAGTCCCTGGCGGTGCCTATCGGCGTAGGGACCGATGGGCGGCCTTTTGCCCTGGATCTCCACGAGAAGCGACAGGGGCCCCACGGCCTGGTGGCCGGCATGACCGGCTCCGGCAAGTCGGAGTTCATCATCACCTATATTCTCTCCATGGCCGTAAACTTCAGCCCCGACGAGGTGGCTTTTGTGCTCATCGACTATAAGGGCGGCGGTCTGGCGGATGCTTTTGAGAACGAGGAGCGGGGGATCCACCTGCCCCACCTAGTCGGAACCATCACGAACCTGGATGGGACCGCCATTGACCGGTCCCTAGCTTCCATCAAGAGCGAGCTTACCCATCGTCAGACGGTCTTTAAGAATGCCAAGGCTCTGTTGGGGGAAAGTACCCTGGACATCTACGATTACCAGAAGCTGTATCGCACCGGACAGGTCCAGGAACCGCTGCCCCATCTCTTCATCATCTCTGACGAGTTTGCGGAGTTGAAGCAGCAGCAGCCCATGTTCATGGACGAGCTCATCAGTGCCGCTCGGATTGGGCGCAGTCTGGGGGTTCACCTGATCCTGGCTACCCAAAAGCCAGGAGGCGTGGTGAACAACCAGATTTGGAGCAACGCAAAATTCCGGGCCTGTCTCCGGGTCCAGGACCGGAGCGACAGCATGGAGATGCTGAAGCGCCCGGAGGCGGCGGAGCTGAAGGACACGGGCCGCTTCTACCTTCAGGTGGGGTACGATGAGTACTTTGCCCTGGGGCAGTCCGCCTGGTGCGGCGCCGACTACTGCCCCCAGGATCAAGTTCTGGAGGAGCCGGACAATGCCGTCCAGTTCCTGGACAACACCGGTCAGAGTGTTCTCAGTGTCAAGCCGGAGACAGAAAAAAGGCCATCCCAGGGCCGCCAGATCACCGCTATCGTTCAATACCTGTCAGATCTCGCCAAGGAGCAGAACATTTGCCCCAAAAAGCTCTGGAAGGATGCCTTGCCGAAGCAATTGGAGTTGGAGGGCCTGGGCGCATTCATCCGGGGGGATTATTCCGTGCTTCTGGGTACCGTGGACGATCCCGAGCACCAGAGCCAGTTCCCTCTGTATTTAGATCTCTTAAGCTTCCGAAATCTTCTAGCGGTGGGCAATGCAGGCACCGGGAAGAGCACCCTGATTAGAACGCTGCTCTACGGGTTGGTGCGCTCCTATGGCCCGGACCATCTGCAATACTATTTGGTGGATCTCTCCGATGGAGCACTGGCAGGGTATCGCCGCTTGCCCCACTGCGGAGCCTATCTCACAGAGCGTCAGACCGGGGAGTTGTCCCGGCTCATGGATTTGATCCACGGAATTATCTCCCAGCGGAAAGCCTTGTTTGCCCAGGAGGGTGTGTTCACCTTTGAGGCCTACCGGAATATCCGCCCCCTTCCTTTGATTCTCTTCGTTATCGATGGGTACACCAAGATCAAGGGCCTGGAGGGTGGGGACCGGTTTTTCATGCAACTGCCGGAGTACCTACGGGAGGGGACCACTGTAGGAATCCGGTACATAGTCACCTGCAACCATCTCCCCGAGGTGGGCACCCAGTCCCGACAGGAATTTGACGGACGGATTGCCCTCCAGGCCAAGGACCACTATGAGTACGCCGACATTCTAAAGGTCACCTGCAAAATTTCCCCCCCAGAGGTCAACGGGCGGGGCATGTGCGCCCACGAAGGCCGAGGACTTACCTACCAGGCCGCCATGCTGGACTGTCAGCTTCCGGAGAAGGAACAGGCGGAAGCTCTGGAGCGGCGTTTGCAAGAGATCACAGAGCGGGACCGGGACCTCCCGGCAGCCCAGCGGCTGCCTATGCTGGATCCGAAGCAGACCTATGAGGACTTCTGCAGAGGCTTTGCCCCAGGCCGGATTCCCCTGGGTTACGCTGCCCGGAATATGCACCCTGTGGCCCTGCCCCTCCAGCAGCTCTACTGTCTTTCATTGTTCCTTGGGAATCCCAAGGGAGCGAAGCCGGTGTTTTCCAACCTCCTGCATGCTGCTCAGATCAACGGTATGGAGACCATCGTGCTCCGCCGCAGCGCCGGGAGCGTACTGGAGGACGTGAGTTCCCGAGAGAATCTGCGATTTTTGGAGTGCTCCCAGGAGGGGCTGACAGAGCTGGCGGCCGTGTTGATGAATGCCTTCCAGGAACGTTGCGTCCTCCGGGACGAGTACAGCATACAGCAAGGGATTCCTCTGAGCCGTAAGAACCGGGCGGTAAAGGCGTCAAAATACATTCGAGAGCGGAGTAAATCTATTCTGGTGCTCATTGAGCGGTTCGCAGACCTCTGCGAGGTAAAGGAAACCCAGAATGAGGGGGAACTCCAAGGACAGCTCATGGCCCTCTTCAGCCTCATGCGGGGTTACAACTTTTACTTCGCTGCCGGGTTCTACCACACGGATCCCTCCCTCGCTAAACATCCCCTCATGGCTTACTACAATCAGGAGGGACTGCTGCTTCTTTCCGGGGGGCGGTACGACAGGACGCCCTTGCCGGAGATTCCCTATGAGCTGAAAAAGCTGGATAAGCAGGACCCCAATTTCAACCACTTTCTTCTGAAATATCAGGAGAGCTTCCACCCCCTGATCATGCCTTGCGGAAAAATGGAGGAGGAAGCCCTTGACCCGGATGAGGCACCGATTATATAATAGGGGTTATAGGACATGGATAAGAAGCTGATCGCCCTCTTCGTCCCCGCCGTGGGAGAAACCTTCGAGTTGCTGGCGCCTACGCACCTGATACTGTCGGAGCTGACAAAGCTGCTGGTGCAAGGCATCCGAGAGCTGTGTCAGGGGCACTACGTGCTTTCCGGGCAGGAAACCCTCTCCCTGCGCCAAGGCGCGGCTCCCTTGGATCCTGCCAGGACCCTGGCGGACTACGGCGTGGAGGACGGAGCTGAACTGGTTTTGGTCTAGGGAAAACTCTCAAGGGAAAGGCGGTGGCCCTATGGCAGCGGGAATCCCGGAGCTTTTGCGGGATAGCAAGGCGGAGATGCGGCAGTTGTTGCAGCTGCTGGAGGAGGACCGGGAAGTCCTGTCTCAGTGTGTCAGCGGGGAACTGTTGGAGGCCTGCCTAACGGGCACCCACCGGGCGGCCCAGACGGCCCGAGGGCTACTGGCACAGAGCCGAGAACTGGAGGGAGCCATCTGAGGACTCCGGCGCAGAATCGAGAAGTTGATTTGCGGGAGGAACGCAATTTCCCCTCTGCTGATCATAAAAAAATAGAAATGGGAGGTAAATTGCATGGCAACAGGCAACTATTCGCTTAATGTTCAGGATCAGGCGTCCGTAAACGACTGGAAGGCCCGGGCCCAGAAGCTGAACGAGCAGGCGGAGCGGACGATCCGAGAGGCGGCCCAGGCGCTGGAGGAGTTCAAGGACACAGCAGAGGGCAACGTCTTCGAACAAGTGTGCACCTACAGCAATCAGGTAATCAACGGCATGACCCAGGTGATGCAGGGCATGAACGAAATTCTAACAGCGGTGGACAAGATGATCAACATGGTCCTGGAAAAGGGCAAAGAGCTGGTAGACGGTGTGATTGACGTGGTCGGCAAGGTCTTCGGATAAGAAAAAGGAGGAATGAAACATGGCTGACGAACTGAGACTGAAAGTTTCACAGAGCGACTACCAGCAGAAGCTGAGTGTTCTGGACACCAAGATCGGTGAGCTGGAGACCATCTACCGGGAGTATGCCCAGCTGAAGATGGACGCTCACAAGGTCCTGGGTGACGGTGATTCCAATCTCAACACCCTCATGGAAACGGTTCAGAAAAACATGGACGCC
Source organism: uncultured Oscillibacter sp. (assembly GCA_947244595.1). Taxonomy (GTDB): domain Bacteria; phylum Bacillota; class Clostridia; order Oscillospirales; family Oscillospiraceae; genus Oscillibacter. The sequence goes on from CAMXKT010000001.1 coordinate 60,646, forward strand.
GTGGGTAGCCAGCACGCTATGCTGGTGGAGAGCCGGGCTATGCTTGAGAAGCAGAATGAATCCCTGGGCATGACCTCCTCCAGCGTGGGGGATCTCCTCAAGGCCACGGGGGAGACCATCTCTAGCGCAGCCAGTGTCTTCAAGACCCTCAGTGATCTCACCTGAGTCGTATTGAGGGCTTAGACACATCAGCGTGTTAGAAAACGGCTTTTCTGCGGATTTTTTATGCCTTCAGGAATACCGGGAGCGCCTGCGCCAAGAGCAGCAGCTGGCCCAGCGCCTCCAGCAGCACCTGGAGAGCGCCCGGGACCTGGCTCTTCCAGAGGAGACCTGGCGGTACGATGCCCTCCTTCGGGAGGTGAATCGGCTGGTCCGTTACTTCTCCGCCATGGGAGAGCAGATGGACGCTGTGCTGGAGCAGCTGGCAAGGCTGTCCCTGGACATCCGTCTGCTGCTTCTGGACACCTCGTCGGACATCCGGCGGAAAACCGGGATTTTCTTTCCCGATGGATGAGGTTGAGCGCCCCGTCAAGGCAAGAAAAGAGTGGTCCGGCTGCCCATAGGGGTAGTCGGATCACTCTTCGTTTTGCTGTAATCGTTCAACGTAGCTTCTGAAGTCCCCCCATGGCTCTATATATAAACCGTCACCTGGCGCAGCCTTCTCATCACCCGGGCCTCCCGCGTTACATCCACCGGGGTTGTAGATTCATCTTTACCTGCCGATCATCACATCCATTCCCAGCCTCAGATGGCGGGCTTGGAGGAGTCGTCTGTTCCCATTCTCCTGCAACGGCACCCGTTTTTGTAATCCGCCTCCAGTAGTACCCCCCAGAACTTCCGGTGCCTCTTGTACCGTGAACGCCACATTTTTCTCCCCTCTCACATGGCACTGAATCCGGAGCTGTCTCAGAACCAGCTCCGCCTGATCTCCACCGCCAGAACCGTTACGTTGTCCAACCCCCCGTTCCGGAGGGCCGCCTGGACCAGTCGGTCCGCCGCAGTAGAGGGGGAATCAGCCTCCCGCAAAATCACTGAGATGTCCTGCGCCGCCACCATGTCCGTCAGCCCATCGGAGCACAGCAGCAGCCGACAGCTGCCGGGGATCACCGGGTAACTCTCCGCCGGCTGAGGACGTCCAATCCCCACACATCGGGTCAGGCGATAGTCCGGCCGCGTGTCCGCAGAGGGTGGGATCCCCGCGAGCAAATGATCCGCCCACACATTGTGGTCATGGGTTACCTGCCAGAACCTCCCCCGGCGGCTGCAAAAGATCCGAGAGTCCCCCAGATTGAAGCAACGGACTCCTCGGCAGGTCAGTACCGCCAGGGCCAGCGTAGACCCGGACCGCCGCCCTGACGGGGCCGATGATCCCACCGCCCGATGAGCCTGCCGGACACAGGACTGTACCGCAGCTTCCAGACTCGACGGTGCCGCCGCCAGCAGGGCATCACGGTTCGCCGCAAAGGTCTCTGCCGTCAGCCGGGAGGCAGTCTCCCCCGCCGCCTCGCCCCCCATACCATCACACACAGCGAAAACCGCTGGGACGCTGGTCGTGCCGTCCAGGGAGAAAGCCCGGCTGCCCAGTGACGGCGGCAGGAGCACCCCGTCGGCCAGGAGATTGTCTTCATTGTTCTCCCGCAGCAGCCCCAGATGGGACCGCGCGGCATAGTTCACTGTCCACTTCATCCCTCCGCCCCTTTCCGACGCAGGGGCCCGGCACGCAGCCTCACTGGGTTCCACCCTCAAAGAGGGCGGATGTGGGGCGGCCGGCCTTGGGGGACTTCGCCGCCATTTCGGGATCCTCCGGGCCGTCCAGTTTCTGGATATAGTCGACCTTCAGTTTCTCCCGGCCCAGGCTCAGGAGATCGCCGGAGGCCACGGGTTTGCTATCCGTAACCCTTTCACCGTTGACCCGGGTGGTGTTGGACCCCAGGTGAACCAGCACTAAAGCGCTGCCATGCACCTCTAGACGGCAGTGCTCCCGGGAAACAGTCCCCTCCTCCAAACGAAGATCGCAGTAATCCGCCCGACCGATGAGGAGGGAATCCGCCAGTTCCAAGGTCCAAGACAGCCCCGGGTGTCTAGGCGCGCTGAACTTCACCGTGTACAAAGCGCCGTCTATGAAGGGTGTTGTTTTCGATTGTTTCTCCGTGGGACGGGCTGAAGCGGCGGAGCTCTTGTCCTTGTCCGCAACCGGTACGGTTTCCTTCTTCTTCCCCCGGAGTGCAACGACCAGCACCGCCGTCAATATCACAACAACGGCCACAGCACCAATGGCGCAGACCGCACCGTACCGCTCCAGGAAGGCAGGCTCCGGAATTGCCTCCGGCTCCGGTTCAGACTCCGATTCAGGCTTCGGTTCAGGCTCCGGTTTAGGCTTCGGTGCTTCCGGTATCTCCGCAGGAGCGGCGGTCTCGGGCGCTGCCTGGACGAAGCTCGCGGGAAACTTCACATCCAGGGTAACCGTGGTCTTGCCCAAGGTGAGATCCACCTGACGCACGGACCCATCCAGCAGATGTTCCGGCGCCTGAACCTGTAGATAGGAAAAGTCATCCGCACTTAGTCTTGCTGGCAAGTCCTCCAGAGAGGTATCCGGATCCAGAGAGAAATAGCTTCCCCCGCTGATCCGGGTTATTCCGGAGAGCTCCTTGTTCGGCGTACTTTGGACCTGCTCACTGACCGCCAGCACGTCCACGGGGCAGTACTCATTCTGGAGCTTCAGGAAGAGCTCTTCCATGGTCACACCCACCTTGGTCGCATCCGCCCCATCGGTAATCACCAGAATGCGGGAGTAGGGGGGCAGGTCCTCCCCAGTCTCTTCCGCTTGGGAGATGGCATTGTAGATGGCGTCGTAGATCATACTCCATTGGCCGTCGAAGGCGATGGACTCCACGGCTTTCCCTAAGTCGTAGCGGTCCGTCGTGAAGTCGCACAGGACTCGCGTCTCCTGGGCAAACGCAATGAGCCGGTACTCCTCATTAGCGCTCTTGCGCTCAATGAGCTTGTCCACAGCGGCCACCACTTTCTCCCGCATGGCCTTAGGCATGGAGCCGGAGACGTCGATGAGCACTGTGGTCCGAATCCGGGCATCCTCGTCGGAGAGCGTACCGGCCTTTTGTACAGGGGCCTCCTGATTGGAGACCCGGCAGATCACGGCGGCGGGATCCACATCGCCGTTCAGGAAAAAAGTAGTCAGCATCTCGCTGGGAACCACCTGGACTACCTGAAACTCCTCCTCCGCCAGAGCCGGGGGAATAAGCGTCCCTGCGGGCAGCAGGATTAGGAGAACCGCAAGAACTGCGGTGCACAGAGCACACTTCCTCATATCATCCACCATCCCAAACATAGGGTCTCCCATCGGCAACGAAGAATTTGCCGACACAGGGCCCGATTTGTGGAAAGCATACCACGTTTTTTGCCTCTTTTCAACCATCCTCATAGCGTTTCTTCAGCTTACGGCAGAAATTGCCGGGGACTTCCGCCATCGCCTTGTCAAACGGTAAATTTGCCGATATAATTGGAACAACGGCGGGCGGATCGTCTGTGCCGCACTTAAAAGGGAGGGGACATTGATGCGAAGGAGCAGAGCACGTGGTTTCTATGCATTTTTGTGCGTGATTTTGCTGCTAACCGCCTGTGGGGTGAAAGAGCCCACTTGGCAGGAGCAGTACGCCCTGGGCGTCCGGTACTTATCCGAGGGCAACTACGAGGAGGCGATCATCGTCTTTACTGCCGCCATTGAGATTGATCCCAAGTTGGCCCCTGCTTACGTGGGTCGCGGCGACGCCTACATACTTTCTGGCGAGACGGCAGAAATCCTAGCGGCAGCCCAGTCGGACTATGAGAAGGCCCTGATCCTTGACAACACCTTCGTTGAGGTCTATCAAAAACTGGCCCAGGTCTATCTTACGTTGGAGGAACCTAATAAAGCGGCAGAGATTCTGGAACAGGGCTTTGCGGTGACTGGCGATGAGACTCTGGGGGAGTCTCCGGAGGATATCCAGGTGAGTCTTCCGGATCCGGAACCCACCTCTGATAGAATCTCTGACTTGCTCGGGAAGACAATGGGCGACGTGGTGGAACGCTACGGAGAAGGCTATAGCGCTGATAACTATGAAGGATCGACCTTCATCATGTATCAGGACATCGGAGCATTTTATTTTGGCACAATTGTCGAGTACCCTGATTATGATGCAATCATTACCATGATCTCATGGTATAGTGATGAGCCCCTAGTGGGGGTGCTGACAGGAATGATGACGTATCCTGAGCTTGTCGCTGCGGTAGGAGAGGTAGCAAAAGAGCCGGAGTATTCTTTTAATGAATTTGACAATAAAGTCATCTATTCCAGCGATTTTGTATACCAAGGATACCGTGTCAGCTACATTTGGCTGGAGGATCCAACTACCACGGCCTCCGTCAGTGTGACTATAGGGAAAGATGAGGACATCTTTGAGACACATTGGTATGAGCCTGACATGGGCCTTATAACAGAGCGTTTCAATCACATAGGGCGCAACTACCTTACGGAGGTTTTGGATATCCCAGCTGACGCCGGGGTCCAGTTCGCGAACATCCAGCATGCCGGTGGTATGTTATGGAGTATGGATTGTTACACACCGACAGACAACGGGCTGCGCATTTTCGCCTCCTTCGAATTTGATCCGTGGAGCAGCAGAGCAGCTATCACTCCCCAATGGGGCGGTGAATTTGATGCCGAATTTGATATGGATCAATACGATTATTGATGTGATAGTCATGGATGAAAAGAGGACGCAAGAGATGAAACGGTATCTAGCCCTTATTCTATCCTGTGTGCTACTTCTGTGTGGCTGCAGTCAGCAGCTTCCCATCTGGGAGGAACAGTACGACCTGGGTGTCCGGTACCTGTCCGAGGGCAACTATGAGGAGGCGATCATCGCCTTTACGGCGGCCATTGAGATTGATCCCAAACAGGCCCTTGCCTACGTGGGACGGGGCGATTCCTATATTACGGCTGTGCGGTCAAGTGCTGTCTCCAATGCTTATCAAAATGCCCTAGCGGATTACTTGTATGCAATCAGCCTTGACAGTCAAATCGTGGAGGGATACCAACGGGCAGCGGAAATATATATTCTTTTAAATGATACCGATTCCGCTGCAGAACTTCTGCGGCAAGGGATAGACACCACCGGAAGCGTAAAGCTGCAAGATGATTTAGACAAACTGCAAGTTGGGGAAATCTTGACCGTATTGACCCACGTAACGTATTGCATTGACGATGGATCTAAGGTAGAACAGCATTTCATCTACAATGAGCAGGGCTATAACATCCGCGGAGAAGCCGCTTTTCTTTCTGCAGATGGAACAGAAACCGCACATGATGTAACAATATGCACATATGATTCGGAACCAGGCTACTGTCACTATGAGACCTGCCACTGGTCGCTTTACAGAAACACCCGCGGAGAAAGGCAAGTGAGTCCTGGGGTACCCGTGTACTATATTGCTGGTTACGGAACCGGCGAAAGTGCGGGTGTAGACGGAAGTCAGATTCTGTCGAAGAAGAAATTGGCTGAGATTAAAGCAAATAACGGAATTTATGAGCCACATAGATATGGACCCCAACGACGCACGGGCGTGGCATCATGCAGTCCATACCTTTGATGATGCGGGAAATCCAACGACTATTACCTCTTATCGTGCTGACGGATCCATTACAGGCACAGCAGAATACGAATGGACAACTATGAAGATAGTTCCCTGAATTCAGAAAAAGAAGGTAATTCGAGTGATAGAAAAGGCTCCGATTTTGTATTTGGTGTTTGTACTTTTGGTTTGCCTTTGCGCTTGTGCCCCAAGCGAATCAACTTGGCACAAGCAGTATGACCTAGGTGTCCGTTACTTATCCGAAGGAAACTATGAGGAAGCCATCATCGCTTTCACCGCCGCTATTGAGATCGGCCCCAAACAGGCCCTCGCCTATGTAGGTCGGGGCGATGCCTATGTCGCTTCCGGCGAGACGGAGGAACACCAGGCTGCGGCCCAGGCGGATTATGAGAAGGCTATTGAACTGGATGAATTTTTGACAGAAGCGTACTTAGGGTTTGCGGGCATTTATATTCAGCAAGGAGATTATGAAGACGCATTGAAGCTGTTACAGAATGCTCTGGAAAAAATAGACAACCGTTCTTCTGTTGAAGCAAAGATCTCGGAGTTAGAAAAATTGATAGAATCTTCATTAGAGCAGGAAACACAAGAGGAATATACTTTCCGAGTTCAGGCAGTTGAAAACGACATGATTGTGGAAGCTGAGAATCTGGCGGTTCATGTGCGGGATGACCGTACTGCGGCCATAACTGTCAGCGGACTTTCCCTGGAAGACAGTTATTTGACAAACTTACATTCTAGTGGCAAGAACAGCTCGGAATACTTGTGGGAAGTTAAACTGTATGGTAATCAAAAAGCTTATAGTGTATCAACTTCATGTTGGGCTTTTGACCCAGGAGCAGAAAAAGTGAAGGCTATTGCCGATATGCAGCATTCGCTTTGGGTGAATGATGGAGATAGCTGGCCACGGATTGCCGACGTTGAAATGTCTTACACGAAAAGCAGTATAACGTGGACCTTCACTGTTCCAGATGAGTATCCATTTGATTTCAGTAGTGTGAATCGCTATGAAGTGGGTATAAAAGATATTTCCCTGGGGCTCACTTCCCACAAGGTTTACACCCCCGGATGAGAACAATATTGTGATATGTAGAGGTATCATTATGACCATGGCTACTATCAACGATACATATGAATTGAAATCAATGATCGGCCAAGGCGGTATGTCCACCGTCTACCTCGCCGAGCACATCCGCCTCCACACCCGTTGGGCGGTGAAGGAGGTCCGCAAAAACCAGGCAATCCGTTTTGACTTTCTAGCAGAGTCCAACATTCTGAAACGTCTACAGCACCCGATGCTCCCTCGTATCGTGGACATTTTCGATACAGCGGAGACGGTCTATATAGTGGAGGATTTCGTAGAGGGTATTACCCTAGGCGATCTGCTCCGACAGCAGAAAAAGGTGGACGAGGCCCAGGGCCTCCAGTGGTTTCAGGACCTGTGCGGCGTCCTGAGCTACCTCCACAATCAGCAGCCGAACCCTATCATATACCGGGACCTGAAGCCATCCAACATCATGCTTCAGCCCGATGGCACGCTGAAACTCATCGACTTCGGCATTGCGCGGGAATACAAGGAGGACTCCAACGCCGATACCACCTACGTCGGCACCAGGGGTTATGCCGCCCCGGAGCAGTTCGGTAAGGCCCAGACCGACGCCCGAACGGACATCTATGCCCTGGGCGTCACCATATACCACCTGCTGACCGGAAAAAGTCCCTACGAGCCGCCTTATCAGTTCGTCCCCGCTCGGCAGCTGGCCCCGAAGCTTTCCCGCGGGACTGAGTACATACTGAGTAAGTGCATTCAGTCGGAACCGGCTAACCGCTATCAGTCTGTCGACTCCCTTCTGGACAACCTGGAACACATCTATCGTTTTGACCTCGCCTGGAAGCGATATCAGAACGCCAAACGGCTCCGGGTCGTTATCATTGCGGCGATGCTGGCGGTGTCCATCGGCCTGATCATGGGCGGACAAGCCTTGATAGGACAGGAGAAAGAGGCTTCCTATGCCGCTTTGCTGGAACAGGCCGGCGGGCTTTATACTTCCAACTTTGAAAGCGCCTTGGTCTGTCTTGAGGAGGCACGAAGCTTGTTCCCGAAGCGGATTGAAACAGACCGGCAGCAGACCTACGCGCTCTATCTCAACGGTCAGTGGCAGTCGTGCGTTGACTATGGCGCCGATGTGCTGAAGCGCCATGGTCCTGATACCCAAACCCGGCTCTTTATGGCCTCGGCTCAGTTTGAGCTGGGCGACTATACTCAGGCGGCGGAGGGCTTTGCCCAAGGAGGGGAGCTTTCTGCCGACAACCTACGGGACTATGCCGTCTGTCTGGGCCGCTTGGGTCAGGTGGAACAAGCGGAGGCTATCCTGGAGCAGCTGATCGGTCAGGGCGCTAACCCGGATGTAACTCAGTATGTCCAAGGCGAAGTCTACTACGCCCAGAAGAAATACCTGGAGGCGGAGGATGCCTTTTTAAAGGCGTTGGAGCAAGCGGAGACCTTGGCCCTCTCTCGGAGGTGCTACGTCTCTCTGGAGGATCTGTACCGGGACTGCGCCGCTCTGGTACGAACCGATGCGTCCCCCATTGCCTACCCCGCCACCAAGTCCGCAGAGCTGCTGTCCTCTGCTGTGGTCCAGGAGGGTTTACGCTATGACAGTGTGCTGTGGGAGGCCCTGGCGCTGGCCTATTTCGAGGCCTATCATACAGATCCCAGCGTCCCGGCGGACTATCTCAGCAAGGCGGCCAACTGCTTTAACCGGGTCATAGAACTGGGCGTAGTAAAGGAATATTACGCCAATCTCTACACCATTTACTATGAGATGAAGGACTACGGACGGGCGGAGCAAACCCTTATGGACTACGAGGCCGCCTTTCCTGAGGATTACATGCCCCATGCACTGCGAGGCATGATGCTGATCACCGTAGAAAATGAGAAACCCCAGAGTGCACGGAACTACGAACTGGCTCAGGCGGAGTATGAGACAGCGGAAGAGATGCTCCGGAGCTCTGATGACACCACCTATTATCAGCAGCTTGAAAGTCTGATCGAAAATTTGCGGAAAAATGGCTGGCTGTAATGGCATTTTGATGCGCATGGATCTGTGAGGCAGGTAGCGCCGATGTTCACTTTCTCCTGTCAGCGGATGAGGTACGGCACAAAGCGATCGTAAAAATCATTTCATTAAAAGGAGTTCTTCTATGACAATCGGACAACTTGTTTTCTACGGCGGATTGGCCCTACTGGGACTGACGATCATTGTCGCTATCGTTTTTCTGGTAAAAAAGCTTGCATACCAGCCCGAAAACCCCATTTATGAGAGAACCGCGGCAGGCCGCACCCAGCCTCTCCGCAACGGTTATCCTGCGGAGAAGGAGTCCATTCGCCACGGCGGCTCCAAACGAACGGAGCCTATGCAGACCGCGGCATTCGATAACGAAACAGGCACAGCGGCCCGAGAGACGGAGGCATTTGTCGATGAGACCGACGTGCTCTCTCAGGAACTCGATACCCACGATGGCAAAACTGCCGCGCTCTTCCGGAAAGCAGACACTCGGCCGGGCGGTTCGAATCTATTAGGACGGCGGCGGAGACGTGTGAGCCTACTGAAATTTTGGAAACAACATATTTAAAATAAGAGGCAACGGATGAAACGGGCGTTTTTATTGATTTTATGGGCAATCCTTCTGGTGGGGATGTGTGCCTGCGGAGCGTACGAAAGTACCCCCAGCTGGCAGGAGCAGTATGATTTGGGTATCCGATATTTATCTGAGGGAAATTATGAGGAGGCTATTATTGCCTTCACGGCCGCTATTGAGATTGATCCAAAACAATCCTCTACCTATGTGGGACGGGGCGACGCTTGCATTGGTTCCGGCGAGACGGAGAAACATCTGACGACGGCCCAAGCGGACTATGAGAGGGCAATTGAACTGGATGCAACCGATGTATCCGCATGGCTTGGCCTTGCGGATGTATATATCCGACTGAGAGACTATGTAGGAGCGGAAGACGTGCTGAGACAAGCACCTGAAAAAACTGAAAGTAATCAACGCATTGCAGATAAGTTAGCGGAATTCTCTTCTGAAAGGATAACCGATGCTCAAGGAAAAGATAGGATAACAATTTGGCGGTTGCCGGATGGCTCGATAGACTCATATTGTATTACAAATTACGACACCGGGAATCGCAGAACCGGTGAGGTATATTGTCAAGCTGACGGAACTATAGAGAACTATAATGTTATTACCTATATGTGCATGTAACTGCAACTCTGAGGTAATCTCTTGGCAGAAGCAGTATAATCTGGGTATCCGATGCTTACCTGAGGGAAATTACGCAGAGGCTATCATTGCTTTCACAGCCGCTATTGAGATTGATCCAAAGCAAGCCCCCGCCTACGCGGGGCAGGGCGATGCCTTTCCTCTTCCACGAGGATACTCTCATTTTCCGCTTCCACGAACTTAGGCTCACTTTCGCAACCCTGGCGCTGCAAAACGGGGTGGACATTACTTGAGCCAAAGCGCTGACCCAATTTTTTGACCGGATTATTTCAACGCAAAGACAAGGAAAAGGTTCTGAAATCCTAAGATTTCAGAACCTTTGTGCTTGTGGAGGTGGGATTTGAACCTGCGACCTCCGGGTTATGAAGCAGCTGAGGAACGTTTCAGGGGGGAGTCCTCCGTCTCACCAATCGCGGGATTCTCACCGTTTTGAGATTTACCGCAACTATTGAGACAAACTAAGCAGCAGTCTCACAGGATAAGCATTAGTAATTCTGAAATTTCCCCGGATTTTCTTCGGGTTGAGTGGAAAACAGATACTCAGAAAGGCAGGGAGCCGACTACTCTTTTTTGAAAACAAGCTTTTATGAAACCGAGAAGATACAAGATTCCAGGAGAGGCTTTCCGATATTTCCCAGTATTTACAGAGTCTGCTCCAAATAATAGAAGCCGTAGGCGGGAACCGGCAGGTCTTGCAGGATATGAGACTCCCCCGTCAGTATATCGGTAAACTCTCCCGGATCGTGGAGGAATGTCACTGTCTTGTCCCAGGGAGTGAAGTTGAACACGCCGATGATCTTCTGCCCTTCAAAGTACCGCCCGATGGCCAGCAGGCCATTGTCCCCGGTGTCCAGGGTCCACACATCCGCCTCGGTCCCGAAGGCCGGGTTGGTCTTGCGCAGGGCGCTCAGGGCGTTAAGCTCGCAGAACACCAGCCCCTCGGAAGTATCCAGGTCGTAGGCGTGCTCCGCCAGATCCCACCGGAGCTTCCCCCGATGGAGGTAGCGGCTGTCCTCCGCCTTTTTGGGGTTGTCCTTATAGCTGTAGTCGTTCACCTAGGCCAGCTCGTCGCCGCTGTACAGCAGGGGCAGGCCGGTCTGCATGAACATCATGGCGTGTAAGGCCAGGTCGAAGCGGACCGCCCGCTCCATGGCGGCGACGTCCTGCTCAAAGCCTGCTTTTTCATTGCCGCACAGTCGGGCGTCGCCGCTGGTGGGGTCGTCGTTGTACAGTTCTCCACAGCTGACGCTGCCCTCCCAATGGCCCTGGAACCACTGGCTGAGGAACTTCTTGTGGGCTTTTTCATCGGTGCCGAAGTTCCGGCCCAGCCAGTCGTAATCCAGGCCCCAGCCGATGTCGTCGTGGCAGCGGAGGTAGTTGAGGAATACATATTCTTTCAGCAGGCTGTTGACAATGTCCAGCTGCCGCCGGAGCAGCCGGGTGTCCTGGGTGGCCACGGTGTGCCAGGTGGTGCACATGGTGGTCACGTCGTAGAGAAGGTGGCATTCCGGCTTTTCCACCGTCCCGAAGTAGGGCACCGCCTTCACCGGCTCCATGACCACCTCGCCAAGAAGGATGACGGAGGGACAGACAATCTCCCCGATCATCCGCATCATGCGGACAATCGTGTGGACCTGGGAGAGGTTCCGGCAGTCCGTGCCCAGCTCCTTCCAGATGTAGGGCACCGCGTCAATGTAGATCATGTCCATGCCCTTGATGACCAGGAACAGGAAATTGTACATCATCTCATTGAACACCCAGGGGTTGCGGTAATCCAGGTCCCACTGGTAGGGATAGAAAGTGGTCATGACATAGTGCCCGCAGTCCTCCAGCCAGGTGACGTTTCCCGGTGCGGTGGTGGGGAACACCTGGGGAACTGTCTTTTCATATTCCGCCGGGATGGACCAATCCTTGAAAAAGAAATACCGGCTCATGTACTCCCCGTCGCCCTGACGGGCTTTTTTGCTCATTCATGATCCTGGCTGGTGTGGTTCATCACGAAGTCCATGCACAGATTGACGACCTTTTTGTGACAGGCGGCGGCCAGCTTTTCCAGGTCCTCCATGGAGCCAAGGTCCGGACAGACGGCCCGGAAATCCGCCACGGCGTAGCCGCCGTCGCTCCGGCCGGGGACGATGTCCAGGAAGGGCATCAGATGGAGCATGTTCACTCCAGTCTGCTCAATGTAGGAGAGCTTCTTCCGCAGGCCCTTCAGGTCGCCGGCAAAGTTGTCGATGTACAGCATCATGCCGGTGAGTTCATTAGATTTGTATCTCGTTGGGTCGGCCTCTCGCTGGAGGTCCCGCTTTTTCAGAGGGTTGGAGCGTTCCTCCGCGAAGCGGTGCAGATTGTCGCACAGCTCGGCGAACATGTCTCCGTTGTCGTACAACTCCATATACAGCCAGCGCAGCTCATCCACGTGCCGGGTCAGGCGGCTCTGAAACAAGGCTTCCTCTTTTTTTGTCACAAGGGTCACCTCATTCCTTTAAATCAAACCCAACTGCGCAAACGCGCGGTACAAGCCGTCCTCGTCCACCGGGGGGCAGACCAGATCGGCGGCCTCTTTCAGAGCCGCGCTGCCGTTGCCCATGCAGACCGAATACCCCGCCGTCTGGAGCATCTCCAGGTCGTTCATGCTGTCGCCGAACGCGATGGTGTCCTCTACGGCCATCCCCAGGTATTCACTCAGCCGGAGCACGGCCGTTCCCTTGTTGAAGGCCTTGTTGATCAGTTCCCCGTTGACGATGCCGCAGGCGTCCGTGTCCTGTATGCAGAAATTAAACTCATCTTCCAACGCCCGCATGGGCGCTTCCAGGAGCTCCTGCCCGGGGCTCATGAAGGTCAGGCCATAGATCGGTTCTCCGCCGTACTCCGCCATAGGCCGGATATCCAGCTCGCTTTCGATCTGCACCCGCCAGCGCAGCAGCTCACTGTTGGCCCTGGACTGGGCGTTTGCCGCCAGGAATTCCTTGAAGCCCTCGTCCGTATAGCTGTAGTTTCTGCTTCCAATGGTGCGGTAGACGCCGCTTTCCCGAAAAACCGTCAGCACCCGTTCCTGCTGTTCCGGCGTCATGGGGCAGTCGTAGACCATCTGATCGCCGTACTCAATGCAGCCCCCGGAACAGCTGATCACTCCGTCAAAATCATATTTCAGCAGCGGAGACAGCATCCCGTAATTTCGTCCGGAACACAGAACCGCCTTATGGCCGTTTGCCTGGGCGCGGCGAACCGCCTCCAGCGCCGAGTCCGGAGGGACGTTTTTCCCGGGTTCCGTCAGGGTGCCGTCGATATCCAAGAAAATCAATTTCTTTTCCATAATAACCTCCTTCTCTATATTTGGCCTTATAATGTTCTCGCGTTCATTTTTGATTATTATATATAGCAGGTCAGCGTTGTCAATGGAAACACTTGATTTTTTTCGGATTCTCGGTTGATTCATCCATTTATACAGTTTATAGCCCTGTTTTTTGACACATCTCACGATTGACAGGGGCCAGGCGGTGTGATAGTTTTTATTTATGAAATGAGCGCGCGCACATAAGCGGAAACCAAAGCGGTCCCAGGGATATTCTTGTTTGTTATGAGGAGGAAGCTATGAACTACGACTATGCGAAGATAGCGCGGGAGGTCATTGCGGCGGTGGGCGGACCCGAAAACATCCGTTCCGCCGCCCACTGTGCCACGCGCCTGCGTCTGATCGTGGCCGACCGGGCCAAAGCGGACGACGAGAAAGTGGGAGAGATCGATGCGGTAAAGGGCACCTTCTTCACCGCCGGTCAGTATCAAATCATCTTCGGCACCGGGCACGTCAACCGGGTCTATGAGCAGATCACCCAGCTGGGCATCGCCGAGACCACCGCCAGCGAGGCCAAGGAAGCCAAGATGGAGGGCAAAAACCGGGTTCAGAAGGCCATCCGCACTTTCGGCGACGTGTTCGTCCCGGTCATCCCCGCCCTGGTGGCAACCGGTCTCTTCCTGGGCCTAAAGGGCGCGCTGCTGAACAACAACTTCCTGGCCCTGTTCGGCATGACCAACGCCGACATCCCTCAGACCTTCCAGGTGCTGGTGGACGTGCTCTCCGGCACCACCTTCGCTTTCCTGCCTGCCATCGTCTGCTGGTCCACCTTCCGGGTCTTCGGCGGCTCCCCGGTGCTGGGACTGATTCTGGGCCTCATGCTGGTCAACGGCTCCCTGCCCAACGCCTACTCGGTGGCCGACCCCAGCAGCGGCGTGACGCCTTTGATGCTCTTCGGGTTCATATACCCATCGTGGGCTATCAGGGCAGCATCCTGCCCGCTTTCGTGGCCGGCGTCCTGGGCAGCAAGCTGGAGAAGAAGCTGCGGAAAACCGTGCCCGCCGTCTTCGACTTTATGATTACGCCCTTCCTGGTTCTGCTCATCATGCTGGTGCTCTCTCTGCTGGTCATCGGGCCCCTGCTGCACGCCCTGGAGAACGTCCTGCTGGTGATTGTGGAGAGCGCCTTGGCGCTGCCCCTGGGCCTGGGCGGCCTGGTGGTGGGCTTCTTCTGGTCCATCATCACCCTGACCGGCGTGCACCATATCTTCAACATGCTGGAAATCAGCCTGCTGTCCAGCACCGGGTTCAACCCCTTTAACGCCATTTTGTGCATGTGTGGCTTTTCCTCCGCCGGCGTGTGCCTGGCCATCTCCCTGAAAGCGAAGAAGAAGGAAATCCGCGCCATCGGCCCCAGCGCCACCGCCTCCGCCCTGCTGGGCATCGGCGAGCCCGCCCTGTTCGGCGTCATCCTGCGCTATGGCCTGAAACCCTTCCTGCTCAGCTGCTCCATCAACGGCGTGGCCGGTATGATCGCCATGCTGCTGGGGATGAAGGGAACCGGAAATGGAATCACCACCATCCCCGGCATGCTGCTGTACATTTATTCTCCCACCCAAATCCTGATGTATATCGTGCTGGCGGCCGCCGTCTTTGCCACCGCTTTCAGCCTGACCTGGATGTTTGCCGTACCCCCGGAGGCGATGGAGGCGGACGCCCCCAAGGCCGCCAAGAAGGTGGGGCCCGCCCCTGCTCCCGCTCCCTTCCCGGAGGAGCTGGGCTCCGTGGCAAAGGGCGTCTTTGTTCCCATGGAGGAGCTTCCCGACCCAACCTTCGCCTAGGGCGTGCTGGGGACCTGCTGCGGCGTCACCCCCGAAGAGGGCAAGGTCTACGCCCCCATGGATGGGACCATCAGCCAGCTGGCCGAGACCTGCCATGCCGTGGGCATTGAGGCCGAGGGCGTGGAACTGCTGATCCATGTGGGCGTGGACACCGTGGAGATGAAGGGCGACGGCTTTCAAAGCCACGTCAAGGAGGGGCAGGCCGTGAAAAAGGGCGACCTCCTCCTGACGGTAGACCTGGAAAAGGTCAAAGCCGCCGGACATCCCTCCACCATCGTGGTTGTGGTCACAAATTCCGACGACCTCGCTTCCGTGGAGGCGGCCGCCTCCGGAGCGGTCCGGCCCGGCGACCCGCTGATGCGCTTGAAAGCTTGATACCTCCCGTTCTTCACTCCTTCCTATAAGCATGAGCAAGCGGCCCATCTCTGACGGAGACGGGCCGCTGCTCTTGACGGGAAACGGCGGATAGGATAAAATAACACAAAAAGGAGGGATTGCGATGGCCAGTATGCAGGATATTGCGGATAGGGCGGGGGTTTCCCGGGTCACGGTCTCCCGTGTGCTGTCCAACCACCCTTCTGTAAAAGCGGAGACCCGGAAAAAGGTGCTCTACTGGGTCAAGGCCCTGGACTACGAGCCGAATCTGATCGCTCAGAGCTTGGCGGGGAACCGGACGAATATTATTGGGCTGCTGGTGCCGGAAATCGCCTACCCATTTTTCAGCGAGATCATTGAGGCGATTGAAAATCAGGCTTTTTATGAGGGCTACAGCACCATCATCTGCAATACTCGCCGTAGTCTGGAAAAGGAAAAAAATATTCTGGCGGAGCTGCGCCAGCGGAAAGTAGACGGCATCATTGCGGTGCCGGTCTCTCCGGAGAAGAGCCTGCCCGCCTTCCAGCGTCTGCAGGTCCCGGCGGTGATGATCACTAAGCGTATGGAGGGGTTCAGCTGCGTGTATATCTCCCATTACGCCGGGGGACAGCAGATGGCCAAGCACTTTTTGAACGTGGGCTTCCAGAAAATCGGTTATATTGGTCCCACCAGGGACACCACCTCGGCCTTGAAATACGCCGGGTTCCAAAATTTCCTGGCGGCAAACCGGGTGGAGCTGGTGGACGTGATCGACTGTCCCGCGCCGGAGAATATGAATGCCAGCCTGGTCTGTAAGCTGGTAAAGGAATATGCCGCGGGTCCGGGGCTGCGCTGCGAAGCGTATCTGGCCAACGATGACATTACGGCTTGCGAGGCGATTGCCGCTTTCCGTGAGCTGGGCTATTCGGTTCCTCAGGATATTGCCATCGCCGGTTTTGATAATTCCCTGCTGGCAAAGGAGATCAGTCCGAAGCTGACCGCCCTGGCCCAGCCCTTGGAGGAGATCGGCCGGAAGGCGGTTGAAGTGCTGCTGAATCAGCTGAACGACCATGCGGAACCGCAGATGTACGAATTGGAATCCCGGGTGATTGTAAGGGAGTCTACCATTCAGTTTGTGCCGGCCTCAAAATAAACGGAGGCCTTGGAAAGACGTTGGTGACAATCTTGCTGCAAAGACGTTTAAAGCGGCGTATCAAGAGCGGGCGGGCCCGGCAGCTTAACGTTTCATAGTGATCGGAGCAGTCGGTTTGTTTCAAAACACTGACTGCCTCCTTTCGGGACTATGCCGCCGAGGCGTCTCTCTTGTTATGGTTAGAATCCTATGCCAAGCCGACTTTACGGCCTTTGACATTCACAAACTATGAGATGACCATTGAAAGACATTTCAACACCAGGCTCGGCAAAGTCAAACTAAAAAATGTATCTACGCGAATAATCCAAGACTTCTTAACCGGCGGCCTGCGGAGAGGAGAATTGCTGGGGCTCCAATGGCAGGATGTAGATTTGGAAAACAGAATCAAAAAAATCAGGCATACAATCTCCCGCCTCAGGAAATTTGATCTCACCAGTTCAGCGTATCAGTACATCTCCAACTGGACACCTGTGAAGCGGAGGCCCTGCAAAAGGCAACCGACGTCATTAGGGTCTCCGAAATATTAGGACACGCAACGAGTTCCTTCATTACAACGCTCATTTAATTTATCGCTATGCGGAACAGGGAGGCGCTTTTTCGCCTATGTCCCCAAGCAGACCGTTCGGAAAGAGCACATCGAGGCGGACCTGCGGGACTGTCCCTATGACGACGACCCCCGGTATATCCGCTACGCCGACATCCACAGCCACAACAGCAAGGAGGCGTTTTTCTCTGCCGAGGACGACCGGGACGAACGGGGTACCGGGCTTTATCTGGTGATGGGAGAGCTGGACCGCTTCTTCCCGGACATCAAGGCCCGGATCTCCTGCGGCGGCTCCTTTGTCAAGATCGACCCCGGTGAGGTCATCGAAGGGCTGAAACGCGACTATCCCCAGGAATGGGCGAAGAACGTGACCCGGGAGGAGAAAAAGTCTTTCCGCAATTTTCCCGTGAGGCCCGGCGGCTTCCTGCCTCCCGCCTTGGAGGCACGGTTATGAAGTACCCGATGGACGTGCCCGTGAAGATCGTCCAGCTGGGCGCTGGAGGCACCGGGGGCCATATCGCGCCCCATCTGTACCGCCTGCTCTACGCCCTGGGCCGTCCCGCCCGCTATATCATCTGCGACGGCGATAAGGTGGAGGAGAAGAACCTGCTGCGGCAGAACTTCTCCCCGGCGGACTTAGGGGAGAACAAGGCCCGGGTACTGGTGGAGTGCTACTCCACGGTGTTCGGCCTGAAGGCGGAGTATGTTCCCGCCTTCATTGAAAAGCTGGAGACCTTGATGGAGTTGATTCGGCCCAACGAATGGGAACTGGATGATAACTTCCATAAGAAGACAAAAGAAATGGTGATCCTGCTGGGAGCGGTGGACAACAACAAGTCCCGGCAGCTTTGCCATCAGGCGTTTTACCAGTCCAGGGACCTGGTGTACATCGACAGCGGCAACGGGGAATTTTCCGGTCAAGTGGTCTGCGGCGTGCGGCGGAACGGTCACACCTTTTTCAAGCCCATCGGCGGCGTGCAGCCGGAGATGCTGAAGGACACGGACAAGTTCCCCTCGGAGCTTTCCTGCGCCGAGGCTTCCATCTCTGATCCCCAGAGCATGGCGGCCAACATCACGGCGGCCACGGCGGTGGTGGACATGGTGTACAATATCCTGGCCCACGGCGAGAGCCTGGTCCGGCAGACGGATTTCTCCACCCGGACGGTGAAGATGCAGACAGTTTTGGAAAAGCAGAGAAGGAGGGCGGCATGAAGGCCATTGTAGACGCAAAGACCCTAACAGCGGCAATAAGTCAGGTGGAAAAGCTGATCCCAAAGTCCAGTATCCCAGTATTGGGAGGGATGCCGGTCAGTTTTTCGCATGGAGTATGTTCCCTGACCGGCGCGGACCCCACTACCTGGCTGACGGCAAAGCTGCCCGCTCAGGGGGACGATTTTTCCTTCGTGTTTCCGAACCCCAAGGCGGTACTGAACGCCTGCCGGTACTAGGACGGCGAACTGGCTGTTGTCCCACGCTGGTTCAAGCCAAAACCCATTGAATATCTCGCCGACATTTCCGACACGGGGCCGTACTTTACAAAAGTCAATCTCCTCTGTGGCCAGCTAATTGGGGAGTTCGATATCATACCGGCGAAGGAATATCCCGCGCTGCCCAAGCGGGGAGAGGAGATCTCTTTTCGCACGAATGCCGCCGCCCTGTTGAAGCGGATCGAGCGGGTGAAATACGCCGTACTGGAGTCGGCAGGTTCATCGTACCGGCCGGAACAGACCTGCGTGCAGTTCAGCGGGAACGATGTTTTCTGCGTGGACGGCTGGCGGGCGGCGTGCGATACGGACAACTCGCTACGGTTTCCCAAGCCCTTCACTATACAAAGAAGTTCTATGATATAAAAAGCGCAGAGAAATTTGTGCAATTCTGTCAAGAAATAATTGAAAATGATGAACAAAGGCATACGGCGGCCAGGAGTATTCCTTCTAAGGTGCTTAACGGGTACTTACTACACACCTCAGCGAAAAGCACTTACTATTTGCCTTGTTTCCTTACCATATCGCTAAATAGAAATGAAAAATTTGTTGAAATAGAATAAAGCTCACCAAAAATGTTGTTTAAAGACGTTCTGAAAAGGGCGTCTCTTTTTATTATGGGGAGGTCCATATGAATCATAACCCATGCTATCATGGCAGTGAAAACAATCAATTTTCCTTTTACGCATTCCCCGTCAGCTTGTAAGGGATAAACAGTTTGAGCATCTTTCCGCAGAGGCCAAGCTACTGTACGGCCTCCTGTTGGACCGCATGAGCCTGTCAGCCAAGAATGGCTGGTACGATGAACAGGGGCGCGTCTATATCTACTACACCCTACAAGAAATCCAGGAAGACTTCGGATGCTGCCATGACATGGCCACAAAACTGCTGAGAGAACTAGGCAGCGGCAAAGCTGGTTTCGGTCTAATCGAACGCATCAGACAAGGGCCGGGTCTTTCAGCAAAAATCTACGTCAAGCAATTTGCTATTCCGTAGTTCACGAAACCGCAAGACAGTTCCACAACATCAATCTTTAAAGTGTCCCCTTTGTCAAGGACAAATAAGAAATAGACACCCCAATATATGGACAGGCATCGAAAAGGACAGCAGGCTGAATGAATCTCAGGTATTTGTCACCCAATCAAAGAATCAGAAACTGTCTTTCGCTCCAAAGCGTGCGCGCCATGTTCATCAGGCACTTTAAGGATTGCGGGCGGCGAGGGCTTGCCAGGGAGATCAAGAGGATAAACGCCGGTAGTGACAAAGGAGAAATATTCGTTGGGAGAGAGCTTTGCCAAATCCCATTGATACCTCTCGTTGTTGTAATACGACATATAATCGTCGATAACCGCTTTTACTTCGTCAAAAGAGGGATCGCCCGTCAAGTCGATCAAATCCTTCATATGCCCGAAGAAGCTCTCCTGGGGTGCGTTATCCCAGCAATTTCCTTTGCGGGACATAGAGCGGCGAAGCTCGTTGTGTTCAACGAGTTCAATAAATTTGCAGCTGGTGTAATGGCAGCCCTGGTCGCTGTGGATCACTGTCTCTGCGTGGAACGAGACGCCATGCTCCCGTATCAAAATATCCACCGCGTCCAGCACAAAGTCAACTTCCAGGGATGGACTGAGGGCATAGGAGAGTACCAGCTTTGTATAGGCGTCCATGATCACGCACAGGTAGAGGAATGATTCGCCCCAGGGGATATAAGTAATGTCTGTGAGGAGTACAAGCCGGGGGCCATAGCTCTCAAATTCACGGTCCAGAAGGTTGGGAGCATAGTTGTTCGTTTTCATCGCATTCTTCATTTTGCGGTAAGGATTTGCCCTCCGAATCGGACAATGCAGTCCATATTTCTTCATCAGCCGGCGTATCTTTTTCAGATTCATAACCACCGGCGGAGTATTGTGAATCAGGCACATATAGATGCCCTGCGCCCCTTTGGAATATCCCCGCCGGTTGTATGCCTCCAAAACCAGCTCAAAATCAGCGCGATCCCACGCTTCCCGTGTCTGTCTGGCCGAAGCAGCTTTTAACCACGCGTAGTAGCCGGATCTGGAAACCCCGGCTGTCTGGCACATCATGGATACGGAAAGTTCATTCTTGCTGTCGGCCAATGTCTTGTGGATCAGGGAAAAGATAGTGAAAGCCTCGTTCATGGCCGCGGCCCTTGCTTGCCCGTACCTCTGGCAGAGGATATTTTTTAGAAATTCCACCTCCTGCTCAAGATATTTTAGCCGGTGCTGCACCTGCCGCAGCTGAGCCTGGGTGGTCGTATCTCCGCCTTCAGCAGCCCCCTCTCCGCGTCTGCGCTGCGGCCGCTCATGGAACCCCTTCGCTGAAACCGCCTGCTTGCACACTACGTTCTGGATGCCGCTGAGGCGGTTCCTCCCAAGAACCTCCGGGTCATAGCCCAAATCATACATGATCGTTCTGGGCCTATCCCCTTCTTGGTATCCTCGCCAGAATTCTTCCTTGAATACATTCGTAAACGTGATCTGCGTGGTGGACACATGGAGCGTGTATGGATTTTCTGCCATAGCCCGCACCCGCTCCTGGGTAAACATTTTCCGTGCCATGTGTGACGTCCCTTTCTATTGGCTTCATTTTATCACACTGCCCTGCCCTCAGAACATACCCTTGTCCTAAATCCTATATCTGTAGGATTTGTTTTTGTCCACTTTTCGGGTACGTCTCTGCTTTTTTCCCTGTCCAACAACCGGGGTCTCCAATCTTCCCCCTGTCCATAATCTTGGATACAGTATAAGCCGATTTTTTCCACCTCTTGGCGTCGGAATTTCCGACTTCTGCAAGTCGGAAAAATCGACCTGTGAAATGGGCGCGAAAGGCTCCGGGGACGGAGGGGCCGGATCAGCCGGTATTGTCCGGGTAGTGAACCGCTTGACATATATCTTCGTGGGCTTTCCCTGGCCCTGCTTGATCCGCTCGATCAGGCCGACGCCCTTCCTCGTGTCCAGCTCGGCCAACAGCTTCATGGCCTTGTCCCGCCCGCAGGTCATATCGCCGCATATCTCGTCCACGGAGTAGTAGATGTAGACCCGCCCGGTGTCGTCGTACCAGCCGTTCCGGGCAGACAGGCTCATGCGGTCAAGCAGCATCCCATACAGCAGCTTGGCGTCCGTGGAGACGTGCTTGAATTTTGGGTTCGTGATCAACTGGCGGGGGATTTTGAAAAAGACAAATTCCTCCGATTCATCGCCGTAGAAATAATCTGATAATATGATTTCCGGCATGGTCAGGGCCTCCTTTGGGCAAAAGAAAAAGCACAGTCTTTCAATCGTGCTTTCTCCAGGGTGTTAAATTGTGTCACATTGGCTTCATTTTTCGGTGACTGCCTGACATTTTTGGGATTTGCGCGTCATTCTTTATCAGGCACACCCATCAGGGGTCCCTCTCGTTTTGAATAAACCCGCCGTAGCGAACGCTTTGGAGCTTGCCCCAAAGCGTTGGCCCTTGGTTTGGCCGCAGGACAAACCAAGGGCCAGCCTGGTGGAGAGGCTGGCCCTTGTCTTCACAGTCCCCCGGCGCGGGTTGGAAGATCCTCGCGGACATCCGCGCCGGGTAAAGGACGGAGAAGCAAATTATTTGAGTACGGAGGCGGCGATGGCGTCGGCCAGCGCGTCGATCTCCGACTCGTTCTGGGGCTGGAGAGAGGACGTGACGGTCATTTCGTCGTCCAGGATCTCCATGTGCTTGAGCTGCTCGATCTCTTCCCGCATCAGCGCCCCGGACCGGGGAGCCCAGGAGCCGCTGCCCATGATGGCCACAGTGCGCTTCTGGAGGTTCAGCGCCTTCATGTCCATCAGGAAATTGTGCATCGGCGGGAAGATGCCGAGATTATAGGTGACGGAGGCCAGCACCAGGTGGCTGTACTTGAAGAGGTCCGAGATCAGGTAGCTGACGTGGGTGCTGGACACGTCGTAGAGCCTCGTGTTGGTCACGCCCCGGGCGGTGAGCTTGGCGGCCAGAACCTCGGCGGCGGCCTCGGTGTTGCCGTACATGGAGGCGTAGACGATCATGACGCCCTTTTCCTCCGGCTCGTAGGTGGCCCAGTGGGTGTACTTGTCGATGATATAGCCCAGGTCCTTCCGCCAGATGGGGCCGTGGAGGGGGCAGAGCATCTTGATGTTGTCCAGGCCCACGAGGGTGGCCGCCTTGTTCAGCAGGGCCACCACCTGGGGACCGTACTTGCCCACAATGTTGGTGTAGTACCGCCGGGCGTCGTCGATCCACTCCCGGTCGAAGTCCACCTCGTCGGCAAACAGCTTCCCGTCCAGGGACCGGAAGGAACCGAAGGCGTCGGCGGAGAAGAGGACGCCGTTGGTGGTGTCGAAGGAGACCATGGCCTCCGGCCAATGGACCATGGGAGCGTAGACAAAGGCGATGGTGTGCTTGCCGAAGCAGCGGGAATCCCCTTCCTTCACTTCGTCGATCTGGTTGGGGTCCAGGGCGAAGCCGAACTGGTTGAGAAGGGTCACGGCCTTGGGGGTGGTGATGATCTTCACCTTGGGCCAGCGGAGGAGAATCTCCTCAATGGAGGCGGCGTGGTCCGGCTCCACATGGTTGATGACCAGGTAGTCCAGGGGACGGCCCGCCAGGACGGCCTTCACGTTGGCGATGAACTGCCGGCTCACCGCCCAGTCGGCGGTGTCGAAGAGGACGGTTTTCTCGTCCGTGAGGACGTAGGCGTTATAGGAGACCCCGTGGTACAGGGGGTGGATATTCTCAAAGAGGGCCAGGCGGTGCTCGTCCGCGCCTACCCAGTAGAGGTCGTCGGTGACTTGACGGTAATTATACATAGAACTGCCTCCTTATTTTCGTTCCGGGGCTGGTTAAACTTCAATCTCAATGAAGGCGTCCACGCCCTCGCCGCAGTGGGGGCAGGTCCAGCCTTCCGGCAGGTCCTTGAAGGCTGTGCCGGGCTTGACCTCGTTCTCCGGGTCCCCGACCAGCACGTCGTACTCGTGGCCGCAGCCGTTGCAGATGTAAAGCTTCCGGGGCGGGGTTACCTTTTTGGGGACCATGCGTTTCATCTTCACCATGGGCGGCGCGGGCTGCTTCTCCCCGGTGTCCAGGGCGGCGGTGAGCAGGGGCAGGATCTCCATCACATCCCCCACGATGCCGTAGTCGCAGTTCTTGAAGATTTTCGCGTTGGGGTTTTTATTGATCGCCACAATGCAGGAGGCGTCCTTGATGCCTTTCAGGTGCTGGATGGCTCCGGAGATGCCGCAGGCGATATAGAGATTCCCCTTAAACTTCTGGCCGGACATGCCCACGTAGCGGTTCAGAGGCACGTATTTCAGCGTCTCCGCCACGGGACGGCTGGAACCGACGGCGGCTCCGGCGGCCTTGGCCAGGTCCTCGATCAGCTTCATGTTCTTCTTTTCACCGATGCCCTGGCCCGCAGAGACCACCCGTTCCGCCTGGGTGATGGGGGTGTCGATGGGAATGCCCACGGTGAAGTCGTGCCCGTCCTTTTTGAGGCTGGCCACCAGGGCCTCCACCTTCTCCTGGGCGGTGCCGTCCTTCCAGATCTGGCGCTTCCGCGCGCCGGTCTCAGGGCCCCGCTGCTGGGCGGGGGCGGCGCCCTCGGCCTTGCCCGCCTTGCCCAGGATGTGGGAGGCGATGACCACCCGCTGGATTTCGTTGGTGCCCTCGTAGATGGTGGTGATTTTGGCGTCCCGGTAGAAGCGCTCCACTTCCATGCCCTTGAGATAGCCGCAGCCGCCGAAGATCTGGAGGGCGTCGTTGGTGACCTCCAGGGCGATGTCGGAGGCGTACTGCTTCGCCATGGCGGACTCCATGCCGTAGGGCACGTGGGCCTGCTTTAGCTCGGCGGCGCTGTAGACCAGGAAGCGGGCGCAGCGGAGCTTGGTGGCCATATCGGCGATCTTGAAGGCGATGTTCTGCTGCTGGCAGATGGGGCGGCCGAACTGGACCCGCTCCTTGGAGTACTCCACGGCGGCCTCATAGGCTCCCTGGGCGATGCCCAGAGCCTGGGCCGCGATGCCGATGCGTCCGCCGTCCAGGGTGGACATGGCGATCTTGAAGCCCTGGCCCTCCTTGCCCAGGAGGTTTTCCTTGGGGACCTTGACGTTGTTGAAGTTCAGCTGGCAGGTGGCGGAGGAGCGGATGCCCATTTTGTCATAGTGCTCCTCGAAGGTGAAGCCCTCCCAGCCCTTTTCCACGATGAAGGCGCTGATGCCCCGGGTGCCGATGCCGGGGGTGGTGACGGCGAAGATCACATAGGTGCTGGCCTCTCCGCCGTTGGTGATGAAGATCTTTTCGCCGTTCAGGAGGTAGTGATCTCCCATATCCTCGGCGGTGGTCTCGGTGCCGCCGGCGTCGGATCCCGCGTTGGGCTCCGTCAGGCCGAAGGCGCCGATCTTCCGGCCGGAGCACAGGTCCGGGAGGTACTTTTTCTTCTGCTCTTCATTGCCGAAGGCGTAGATGGGGTAGGTGCCCAGGGAGGTGTGGGCGGAGAGAATGACGCCCGCGCCGCCGTCTACCCGGGCCAGCTCCTCCACGGCGATGGCGTAGCTCAGGGCGTCGGCTCCCGCGCCCTCGTACTCCGTGTCATAGGGCAGGCCCATCAGGCCCAGCTCGCCCATCTTCTTCACCTGCTCCGTGGGGAAGCGGTTTTCCTTGTCCAGCATGAAGGCGATGGGTTTGATCTCGGCCTCCGCAAATTCCCGGACTTTCGCCCGAAGATCTTCGTGGGCCTGCGTGGTTTGGTACAGCATGTTGAGTGCCTCCTTTTCCCGTAATGATCGGTTGTGGCATATTGAGACGGATGAAACCTGGATACGCTAGAAAATATCGCTCAGCGGCATGCGCTGGAGCTCCCGGTCCAGGGACTCCTGGATACGGTTCAGTTCCCGGCAGACGCCGCAGCCGCCCTTGGGGAAGTTCTCGCACTGGTAGCCCTCCCGCTGGCAGCGGTTCAGTAGGGGCGGCTCGCCGATGGACTGGAAGACGTCGTAGATGCTCAGCTCCTCGCAGGGACGCTTGAGAAAGTAGCCCCCGCTGACGCCCCGGCGGCTCTCCACGATGCCGGCGGACAGGAGGCGGTTCAGAAGCTTCAGGGTGATGGCCTTCTGCATGTGCTCCTGACGAGCCACGGCGGCGGCGGAAAGCTGCCCGTCCCGGTGCAGGGCCCGGAGAATGCGCAGGGCGTAATCCATCTCTCTTGTAACCAGCAAAAGACCACCTCGATCCATTCTGCGGAATGAAGAGGCCGGACGGCGTGTACAAACCCAGCCACTTTATCATAACCATATTGTACAGTTTTTGTTGATTATACCAAATCCGTTGAAAATGTCAATATTTCCGGGGGCGGAAACGGAACAAATTGGAAAATATAACAAAAAGCGCCAGGCGGTTTCAGCAAAACCGCCTGGTGTTTACGCTACAATTTAACACAGGATCCCCCGGCGAAGCCGGGCGGCCCGGAGGACGTTTTGCAGCAGGCAGGCCCGGGTCATGGGGCCCACGCCGCCGGGAACCGGGGTGAGGAAGCCCGCCACGGGCTCCACCGCGGGAAAGTCCGCGTCTCCGGTGAGCTTCCCGTCTGCCCCGCGGTTCATGGCCACATCAATGACCGCCGCGCCGGGCTTCACCATCTCCGCCGTCACAAGACCCGGCTGGCCCACGGCGGAAATCAGGATGTCCGCCTGGCGGGTGAGGTTGGGGAGGTCTCGGGTCTTCGAGTGGCAGAGGGTGACGGTGCCGTCCCGGGCGGTGAGGAGCTGGGCCAGGGGGCGGCCCACCAAACGGCTCCGTCCGATGACCACGCAGTGCCGGCCCCGGATAGGGATCTCGTAGGCGTCCAGCAGCTCCAGCACTCCGGCGGGGGTGCAGGGCAGGAAGCGGGGCTCCCCCAGGGCCAGGAGGCCTGCGTTCAGGGGGTGGAAGCAGTCCACGTCCTTTTCCGGGGCCAGGGCGTGGAGAATGGGGCGGGCGTCCAGGCCCTCCGGCAGGGGGAGCTGCACCAGGACGCCGTCCACGTCCTCATCCCGGTTCAGGGAGTCCACCAGGGCCAGCAGATCCGCCTGGGAGACCTCCGCCGGTAGGCGGTGGGTCCGGGTGCGGATGCCGCATTCGGCGCAGTCCCGCTCCTTGCCCCGAACGTAGATTTGGGAGGCGGGGTCCTCTCCCGCCAGCACTACCGCCAGCATGGGAGGGCGGGCCAGGGCGGCGGTCTCCTCCCGGATCTGAGCTTTGATGTTGGAGGCCAGGGCCGCGCCGTCAAGCTTCACCGCCATGGGGACCTCCTTCCGCCGCCTCCGCCTGGGCGGCGGCCACGCGATTGACCAACAGGTCCTCGGGGGAGTGCTTTTTGATTTTGATCTCATAGAACAGCGCCAGGATGGCGGCCAGTACCATGACGGCGCTCAGCGCCTGGGAAACCCGGATGGGCTGGCCGAAGAGGGTCCAGTCGAAGAGATAGAGGCTGTCGGTCCGCAGGCCCTCGATCCAGGTCCGGCCCAGGCCGTACCAGAGGAAGTAGAACCAGGTGTTTTCCCCGTCGAACCGGCGGCCCTTGGAGACCACAAGGAGGATGAGCAGCAGGCCGACGAGGTTCCACAAGCTCTCGTAGAAGAAGGTGGGGTGGACCTCCACGTATTGATAGGCGCTGGTCCACACCCGCATCCGCCAGGGCAGGTCCGTCAGGCCCCCGAAGGCCTCCCGGTTGATGAAGTTGGCCCAGCGGCCGATGATCTGGCCCAGCAGCAGCCCCATCACCGACAGGTCCGCCATGGCCCCGAAGGGGATCTTCTTGAGGCGGGTGAAGAAAAAGGCCACCAGCGCCCCGGCGATAACGGTGCCGTAGATGGCGATGCCCCCGTCCCAGATGGCCACGATCCGGCCCCAGTCCAGAGCCCCGGAGTCGTCCCGGTAGAGGTCCAGGTAGAAGATGACGTAATAGATGCGGGACCCCAGGATGCAGCAGGGCACCGCCCAGAGGACGAAGTCCAGCACGTTGTCTTCGGTCAGGCCGTAGCGCTTGGCCTGCTTCATGCACAGCAGCAGCCCCGCCAGGAAGCCCAGGGCCAGGATGATGCCGTACCAGTAGACGCCGTGGCCCACGTGGATGGCGATGGGATCCGGATTGAACTCCCAGTCCCCGAAGAGGCCGGGAAAGCTGATGGGCATGCTTTTCAGCGCGGTCAGTTCAGGAGCGGACATGTCAAGCCTCCTTGGGGACGATCTCGCTGAGGACCGCCCGGTCCGCCGTCACGTTCTCCTGGAGGAAGTCCAGCACGTCCTTCTGGGTGACGGCGTCAAAGACCTGGGGGAAGCGGAAGGGATCATAGCCGCCGAAGTAGCCCTCGGTGAGGGAAACGGCGATGCTCTCAAAGGAGTTCAGCCCCCGGAGGCTGGAACCGAAGCTGGCCCGAAGGGCCCGCTGGAAGAAGTCCTCCTCCACGCCCTGGCGGACCAGGCGGTCCGCCTCCTTCTGGAGCTCCTCGGCCACGGCCCGGGGCTCTTTGCTCTCGCCTCCGGCGTAGAGATACGCCACACCGGGCATCAGCTCGAAGTCCCCGCCGAAGCTGGAGTTGATGAGGCCCTGGCCATAGAGCCGCTGGTACAGGGGGCTGGACTCGCCGAAGAGCAGGTCGCAGGCCAGGTCCCCCAGGATCATGGCCCGGAGGCGGTCTTCCCCCTCCGGGACCGGGCGGCATTTGTAACCCGTCAGGAACTGGGGACTGGAGACCTCCATGGCAAGGCGGGTCTCCCGCTCCGCCACGGTCTCGGGCTCCTGACCGTAGTCCCGGGGGACGGCGGGGCCGCCCTCTTTGGGCAGCACCCGGCGGGCAAGGTCCGACACCTTCACGGGGTCCACGTTCCCCACCACCGTCAGGATCATGTTGGAGGGGGTGTAAAAGGCTTTGTGGCAGTCGTAGAGGGTCTCCGCCGTGATGTGGGAGATGCTCTCCACGGTTCCGGCGATGGAGGTCCGGGCGGTGGAGACGCTGTAGAGGGCCCGGAGCATTCGGACGTAGATCTGCCAGTCGGGGTTGTCCTCGATCATCCGAATCTCCTGGCCGATGATGCCCTGTTCCTTGGCGACGCTCTCGTCGGTGAACCAGGGGACGGAGACGAAGGACAGGAGGATCTCCAGGTTCTCGTCAAAGTGGTCCGTGGAGTCGAAGTAGTAGCCGGTCATGGCGTTGGAGGTGAAGGCGTTGGGCTCCGCGCCGTTTTTGGCCAGCTCCTGGAGGGCGTTGCCCTCCTTGGTGTCGAACATCTTGTGTTCCAGATAGTGGGCGATGCCGGCGGGGGTGTCCAGCCAGCGGCCGCTCAGCTGGAAGCGGGTGTCCATGCCGCCGTAGCGGGTGGCGAAGAAGGCGTATTTCTTGGCGTGGTCCGGCTTGGGGATGACGCGGAGCTCCAGGCCGTTGGGCAGGGTCTCGCAGTAAACCGTCTCGCCCAGGCGCTCGTATTGGACGGGATTCATGCCTCCGCCTCCTTTCCCTGTAAGAAGTACACGGTGTCCAGCTTCACCGTGCTCATGGCGTCGAAGATGCGCTCAGAGGTGACGGCGCGGACCTGCTCCGCCAGCTCCTCCGGGGTCTCGTCCCGGCCGGTGGCGGCCTGGCCCAGGTAGAAGTTCTCCAGCTTCCCCTGGGAGTCTCCCATAGAGGCGTAGGCGTTCAGCAGGGTGCTCCGGGCGGCCTCCAGCTCCCAATCCTCTAATTGGCCCTTCTGAACGGCTTCCAGCTGGGCGAGGATCTCGTCATAGGCCTTTTGATAGTTCTCAAACTCGATGCCGGAGGAGACGGTGATCAGGCCCTTCTGCCGGTGGAAGAGGGAGGAAGCGTAGTAGCAGAGGGAGAGCTTTTCCCGGACGTTCAGGAAGAGCTTGGAGTTGCTGCTGCCGCCGAACAGGGTGTTGCCCAGCAGCAGGGCGGCGGCGTCGCCGCTGCCGCAGAAAAAGCCCATGCCCAGCTTGCCCTGGGTCACGTCCAGCCGCTCGGTGACGATCCGGGGCTCCTCGGGGAGGACGTGGGCCGCAAACTCCGGCAGGGCCGGAATATCCTTCCGAGGCAGGTCCGCCAGGGCGGCGCGGAGGGCGTCCTCCACCCGGGACTGTTCGGCGCTGCCGCTGTAGAAGATCTCCAGCCGAGAGGCGGAGATGAGCTCCCGATAGGCGTCGTAGACCATCTGGGGATAGAGGGCGGCGGCGATCTGCTCGTTCCCCAGGCGGGGCACGCCGTAGGGCTCGCCGGTGCACATCTCCTGGAGGAGGCGGCTGTCGGCGTAGGAGCGCTTATCGTTCAGGATGCTGCGGATGGCGTCCACAAGGTTGGTTTTCTCGCTGTCGAAGTATTCCTCCAGGAAGAGGCCGTCCCGGGTGACGGGGCGGCAGATCAGCTCCCCCAGCAGGGCGGCGGCGGGCTCCAGCAGACGTTCGCCGCCGGGGGCGAAGCTGTCGTCAATAAGGCTGGCCACGAAGCCCACGCACTGGGACTCGCCCTTCTTGCGGACGGTGACGTCGAACCGGGCGCCGTAGAGCTGGTCCAGGCGGGCGGAGAGGGCCCCCATGTCCGGATAGGCGGCGGTGCCCCGGCGGAGAATGGCGCTGAAAAGCGCGTTGGCGGAGGCGGTCTCCCACCGCAGGGGGACGACGAACTGGGCGGAGAGCAGGCTTGTCTTGAATTTCTTCGCCGGGAGGAACGTGAGGAACACGCCGCCGGCGAGTTGCGTTCTAGTCACTAGGTTCAGCTCCTTTTGTGGAATCGGGTCTCTGACAGGATTGTCATATAAAACCAAGTATATACTGAATGGGGCGGGATTGCAAGACTGAATGGGCGCCATGTTTTGCTCGCCGCCGCTTGCGGCGGCGAGCAAAACGGCTGAAATCAAAAATATTATTTCCAAATTTGTGATTTGGAAATAATATTTCCCGGCCGCCGGACATAGGTTGTCCCAGAGGTGAGCGGATATGAAACAAAGGAAATCCCTGGGGACCGTGCTGCGGCGGCTGGAGGCGGCGCTCCTGGCGGCGGGGACGCTGTGGATTGCCGCCGTCACAGCCGGAAGCGACACGGCGGCGGCGGCGTTCTCGGCCCTGAAAGAGGCCCTGCCGGAACGGGCGCTGCGCTGGGAGCTGGGAGACCTGCGGCCCGGGGACGGCCTGTCCCCGGCGGCGGCGCTGACGATTGGAGAATCGGCGCTGCTGCTGGCGGCCCGGAAGGACGTGGCGGCGCTCCAGTCCCTGGAGCGTCAGGAGCCGGCGGAGGAGGACGGGGAGACCCAGGTCCCTGTGCGGGCGCCAGTGGAAGAGACCCCGGTGGAGCCCGCCGCCCCCCTGGCGGCGGACAACGGCGTCCCCGCCAAGACGCTGATCCCCACGGATCCCAGCGGCTACACCGTCTGCGGGCGGGTGTACATCAGCAATTCCACCGCTCATGCGCTGTCTGTCCCGGAGCTCCAGAAGCCCTTTGCGGCGTCCCTGGGGGAGGGGGAACCCCAGGTGCTGATCCTCCACACCCACGGCAGCGAGGCGTATACGCCCGCCTCGGGAACGGAGGGAATCGTCTGGTCCGGGGACTACCGGACCACGGATTACCGCTACAACGTGGTGAGGGTGGGGGACGAGATGGCGGAGGTTTTGGGGGACGCGGGGCTGTCCGTCCTCCACGACCGGACGCTGTACGACTACCCCAACTATACCGGGGCCTATGACCGGGCGCTGGCCTCTATCCGGAGGTACTTGGAGAAGTATCCCTCCATCCGCTTCGTGCTGGACGTCCACCGGGACGCCATCGAGGATGGACAGGGGAACCAGTACAAGGCGGTTTCAGAGGTGGGAGACGGGGAGACCGCCGCCCAGATGTCCCTGGTGATGGGCAGCGACGGCAGCGGCCTGGAGCACCCGGACTGGCTGGAGAACCTGCGTCTGGCGGCGGCGGTGCAGCAGGACGTGCTGGAACACTACCCCACGCTGATGCGCCCGGTGCTGCTGCGGAACTCCCGGTACAACCAGCACGCCACCACCGGGTCATTGCTGCTGGAGGTGGGAGCCGCCGGGAACTCCCCCGAAGAGGCGGCTTTGGCGGGGCGGCTCTTCGCGGAGCGGTTCGCGGCGATTTTAAAAGAGAAAACGGAAAATGCGGCTGGCTGACGAAAGGATTTTCGTCAGCCAATTTTTTCCGCCGCGCATGAAACCGCCGAAATCAGGGACCCTAACATCACCCAACGATTTGAACGCAAAAGGAGTGAGCCCATTTGGAAACGGGAATCCATAACACCTCCGAGATCGGGCGGCTGAAAAAGGTCCTGCTCCACCGCCCGGGCCAGGAGCTGGAAAACCTGATGCCCGAGTACCTGGAGCGCCTTTTATTCGACGACATCCCCTATCTCCGGGAGGCCCAGAAGGAGCACGACGCCTTCGCCGACTGCCTCCGCCAGCAGGGCGTGGAGGTGGTTTACCTCACGGACCTGGTGGTCAATTCCATCACCTCCGACGAGGTCCGCAAGGAGCTGGTGGTCCAGTTCCTGGACGAGGCGGGCATCAAGGACCAGCGGAGCCGGGTCCTCTTAGGAGAGTATCTGGGCAAAATGCCGGACAAGCAGATGGTCTCCACCATGATGGCCGGCGTGCGCAAGAGCCAGCTCCACGGGGAGAGCGAGAAGCTGGCGGACCTGCTCTCCGCCACCGGGGACGGGTATCCCTTTGTGGTGGACCCCATGCCCAACCTCTATTTCACCCGAGACCCCTTCGCCACCATCGGAACCGGCGTGTCCATTCACAAGATGCTGACAGAGACTAGAAACCGGGAAACCCTCTTCGGCAAGTTTATCTTTGAGCACAACCCGGAGTATAAGCACGCCCCCCGGTGGTACGACCGGGGCGAGACCTCCTCCCTGGAGGGCGGGGACATTTTGATTTTGAGTCCTCAGGTGCTGGGGGTGGGCATCTCCCAGCGGACCAAGGGGGACTCCATCGACACCCTGGCGGAGGCGGTGCTGACCTACGAGCGGACAAATTTTAAGAAGATCCTAGCCTTCAACATCCCCAAGAGCCGGTCCTTTATGCACCTGGATACCGTGTTCACCATGGTGGACCGGGACAAGTTCACGGTGCATCCCAACATCCTCTCCAGTATCACGGTCTTCGTCATGGAGCTGGACGAGAATCGGAAGATGAAGATCACCCAGGAGGACGGCCGGCTGGAGGACATCTTAAAAGAACACCTGGAGCTGGACCACGTGACCCTCATCGAGTGCGGCCGGGGCAGCGAGGTGGACGCGGCCCGGGAGCAGTGGAACGACGGCAGCAACACCCTGGCCATTGCCCCCGGCGAGGTGGTGGTTTACTCCCGGAACTACGTGACCAACCGCTCCCTGGAGGAGGCGGGGATCAAGGTGCACACCATTCCCAGCGCGGAGCTCAGCCGCGGGCGCGGCGGGCCCCGATGCATGTCGATGCCTCTCTGGAGAGAGGATCCGTGAGATTCCCCCTGATGGGGGAGCTGATACTCGCCCTTGCGGGCGGGGCGGATTGGCAGTCAGCGATGGCTGGTGCAATGCACCCCCCATTCTCTCTTTTGCGAAAAGAGAGAATGCGCCGTGCACGGTGGAAGAGAGAAAACGGGGGCGCGGAAGGAGTATAGACTGTTTGATACGCATGACCCTACCCGCGGCGTGGTGCGGGCGGGGGTTTTGGAGGTCGAAGTATGGACTGTCCGGTCCTCCTCGCTGCCGCTAACCTGGCGGGTGTTGTAGAACTGCGCCTAACAGCTTCTCTTTCGGTGCGCACCATGGCGGCGGCGCTTCGCTGGCCACCATTTCTTCGGCTCTGCCGACCTGCGCCAGGGGAGCGGCAGCGGAAAGAGCAGCTGGTCCATTCGATAACAACCCAACTCCCGCTAAGACCACGCCGCGAGCAGAAGACATTCGTGAAACCGGAAGCACTGCCTGCGCGTCCCCCCGTCCAAACGTACGCATCCCCCAATACTTCCTTTTCTCTTTTGGACCGTGCACGGCCCGTTTTCTCTTTTCCTTCTGGAAGGAAAAGAGAAAATGGGGGGTGCAATGAACCAGCTAGCATCCTAGCTGACATCCACCCCGCCCGTCAGGGCAGGTATTTTCTAACAAAGGAAGGACGATACCAATGGCATTGAATCTAAAAGGCCGCAGCTTTTTAACCCTGGAGGACTTCACCCCCGGTGAAATCCGATATCTCCTGGACCTGGGCCACGACCTGAAGGCCAAGCGCCGGGCCGGCATCTGCGAACCCGCCCTGAAGGGCAAGCACATCGTGCTGCTATTCGAGAAGACCTCCACCCGGACCCGGTGCTCTTTCGAGGTGGCCGCCACCCAGGAGGGGGCCCACGTCACCTACCTGGACGCGGGCAGCTCCCAGATGGGCAAGAAGGAGTCCCTGGAGGACTCCGCCAAGGTACTGGGCCGCTTCTTCGACGGCATCGAGTACCGGGGCTTTGAACAGAAAGCGGTGGAGGACCTGGCGAAATGGTCCGGCGTCCCCGTGTGGAACGGCCTCACCGACTGGGACCACCCCACCCAGATTCTCGCCGACATGATGACCCTGGAGGAGCACTGCAAAAAGCCCCTGAACAAGATGAAGGTGGTCTTCCCCGGCGACGTGCGAAATAATATGTGCTACGCCTGGATGATCGGCGCGGCCAAGATGGGCATGCACTTCGTAGGCTTGGGGCCCCAGGAGCTGGCCAGGGAGATGGATCAGGAGCTGGTGAAGCGGGTCTTCGCCGAGGCCCGGGAAAACGGCGGCCTCATTGAGATCACCGACGATATGAAATCCCTCAAGGGCGCGGACATGATCTACGGCGACATCTGGGCTTCCATGGGCGAGGAGGAGCTGATCCCCAAGCGGGCGGCGCTGCTCTCCCCCTTCCGGGTGACAGAGGAGACCATCAAGGCCACGGAGAACCCCGACGTCCTCTATATGCACTGCCTGCCCTCCTTCCACGACTTCGAGACGAAGCTCGCCAAGGAGTGGAAGGACAAGGACGTGGACATCCGGGAGGTCACCGACGAGGTCTTCCGCAGCCGCCACAGCGTGGTCTTCGACGAGGCGGAAAACCGGATGCACTCCATCAAGGCCGTTCTGGTGGCCACCATCGGAAAATAAGAGGGGGGAGATCCCTTTGGAAAGAGCGAAATTCCGTATGCCCACGGCATACACCATTCTATTTCTCCTCATCATCCTGGTGGCCCTGTGCACTTGGCTGGTACCGGCGGGATCCTACCAGTACGTGGACGAGACCCCGGTAGCCGGGACTTATCACGCCGTTGCCCAGAATCCCCAGGGAGCCGGAGCGGTGCTGAAAGCCGCTTTCGCCGGATTCTACGACGCGGTGGACGTGTGCGTCTTCATCCTGATGGTAGGCGGCTTCCTGGGTGTGGTCATGAAGACCGGAGCGGTGGACGCCGGCGTGGGCCGCATTATCCAGCGCCTGGGGGGAAAGGAGAAGTGGCTCATCCCCATTCTGATGATCGCTTTCGGCCTGGGGGGCACCACCTACGGTATGTGGGAGGAGACCATGGCGTTCTATCCCCTGCTGATTCCCGTCTTCCTGGCGGCGGGCTATGACGCCGTGGTGGGCATCTCCGTCATTTTGCTGGGGGCCGGGGCGGGTATCATCAGTTCCA
>CAMXKT010000002.1 GCA_947244595.1 uncultured Oscillibacter sp.
TGGCAGGCTGTAGGGGGTGCCTGAAAGCCGCAGGGGGTAAGTCCCGCGGAGCGGCTCAGCCAGCCGCCGCCCGTTGGTAACGATAAAAAGGTGTTTTCAAATCTTTCTCTGTTTTTTCACTTAAACGCGCAAAGCAGTTGAATTTCTTTCATATGCTCTACTACTTCATGATTAGGAGGTATTGTTTTGAAATCGACGAAATTAGTCGTAATTGATGTATATACGAAAGGCTCCCAGGATATCCTCCAGATTATCCAAAGCTCTTTTGATGCGTTTCTCAAAAAAGAGCTTTCCTGTCTTGCAATTCTCCAGCATCATGGTGTATCAAAAATATGACGATTGGTCGCTTATCTCAGGAGGTATAACATGTACTTAGAGATAAGCAACCCCATGGACTACCATGCGGCATTATACATCAGACTGTCAAAGGAGGATGAGAGCGAGGGCCCGTCCGAGAGCGTCAACAACCAGCAGTCTTTGCTCAACGAGTTTGTCCAGCAGCATCGGCTAACTGTCTACGACACTTACATCGACGACGGCTGGAGCGGAACCAACTTCGACCGCCCGAATTTTCAGCGCATGATCGCCGACATCGAGGCCCGAAAGGTCAACATGGTCATCACCAAGGACCTGAGCCGCCTGGGCCGGGACTATATCCTGACAGGCCACTACATGGAGCGCTACTTCCCGGAACACCGCGTCCGCTACATCTCCTTGCTGGACGGCATTGACACCGGAGTAGACTCCACTGCCAACGACATAACCCCTTTCCGCGCTATCATGAACGACATGTATGCCAAGGACATCTCCAAGAAAATCTCCAGTGTCAAGCACGACAAGCAGCGCAAGGGCCTGTTTATCGGCGGCAAGCCGGTCTACGGCTACAAGATGCACCCAACGGAAAAGAACAAAATTGTGATAGACGAAGACGCCGCTCCGATGGTGCGCCGAATCTTCGCCATGGCTTTGGAGGGCGTCAGCTGCCGTCAGATCGCCGTACAGCTAAACGCTGAGGGCATTCCTACCCCAGCCGCTTATGCAGGATGGACAAGATCAAATCCAGGTCCCTATGCCGGCCTATGGAGCAGTGAGCGTGTTTCCGACATGCTGCAAAATGAAACCTATATCGGCAATATGGTCCAAGGACGCACGCGCAAAATCAATTACAAAACCAAGAAATGCGTCAAGCAGAGCCGAAAGGACTGGATCGTCGTTGAGGGGACCCACGAAGGCATTGTCAGCCGGGATACCTTTGACAAAGTGCAGGTGTTGATCAACAGCCGAAAGCGCACGCGAAGCCGGACCTATGATTTCCTGCTCAAGGGACTGATTTTCTGCCACGAATGCGGGCACCCTCTGGCGGTCATCAACCGAAAGACCGCTTCCGGGGCGGATCGGCTGGTTTTTGTCTGTGGGACTTACCAGCGCTTCACCAAAGCCGGTATCTGCACCAGCCACACCATCAAGGAAGAGGCGGTCACCCAGGCCGTATTGGAAAAGGTGAAAGAGGTTTGCTGCCGCTATCTTCAGGCTGACCAACTAATGCCTCTTGCCCAACAGGAGGTTGCACACGCACTGGCCGAAGCGGACAACGCAAAGGAAATCTATGCTCTAAAATCCAAAATCGATAATCTGTCTACCCATTTGGACAAGGTGTACATGGATAAGCTGGACGGTGTTCTGGACGAGGCCGACTTCCAGCGCATCTACACCAAGGTGAAGGCCGACCGCGCCGCCCTGGAGCAGCGCCTCAGCCAGCTGGACCGTCCAGACTATTCCCCCGCAGAGCAATTGGACTTGGCAAAAGAACTGACAGAGCGGTTCCTGGAAACCGCCTCCGCCAATCGGGAACTGCTGGTCAATCTCATTGAACGGGTAGAGTTGACAGCAGACAGACAAATTATTATCAAATTCCGCTTTAAACAACTCGAAAGTTAAAAAATAAGAACAATTCGATATTAAAAATCGTTTACAATAGCCGGGTCGCTATGTGTCCCGCATCGAAAAGCGGGCCCTGGAGAAGCTCCGGGAAGCCCTCCAGGAGAGTCCCGGACGGGGGTCCTCCGCCAAGTAGCACGCCAAAGCGCCGGCCGGAAGAACCCGGCCGGCATCCGTGCTCACAGCTTGAGGGACCCGATGGCCTCCCGCATCTGCTTTGCCGAGGCGTTCAGCGCCGCCCGCTCCTCCTTACTCAGGGGCATTTCCAAAATCTCCTGCAAGCCCTTCCGGCCCACGATGGACGGGAGACTCAGGGCCAGGCCGTTCATGCCGTACTGCCCGTCCAGCACCGCCGACACCGGCAGCACCGCCCGCTCGTCCTTGATAATGGCCTCCGCGATGCGGCCCACAGCCATGGCAATGCCGTAGTAGGTGGCCCCCTTCCGCTCAATGATTTGATAAGCGCTGTCCCGGACCTCCCGGTACAGCCGTTCCCGGTTCTCCGCCCCCAGAGTCTGCCCCCGGACCCGGCAGAAGTCCTCCAGGTCCAAGCCGGAGACGTTGGCCTCGCTCCAGACCGCCAGCTCGCTGTCCCCGTGCTCGCCGATGATGAAAGCGTGGATGTTCCGGCTGTCCACCTCCAGTTCCGCCCCCAGCAGCTGCTTCAGCCGTCCGGTGTCCAGCACCGTGCCGGAGCCGATCACCCGCTCCCGAGGATAGCCGGAAAGCCGCCAGGCCGCGTAGGTCAGCACATCCACCGGGTTGGACACCACCAGCAGAATGCCGCCGAAGTCCCGGGCGGTGATTTCCTTTAGGATAGAACGCAGAATCTCCGTGTTCTTTCCGATGAGATCCAGCCGGGTTTCTCCCGGCTTCTGGGTGGCCCCGGCGGTGACCACCGCCAGGGCGCAGTCCGTCAGGTCGTCGTAGCCCCCGTCCGTGATCTCCATAGCCGCGCCGTAGGGCAGTCCGTCCCGGAGGTCCATGGCCTCCCCCTCCGCCTTGTCCCGATTGGCATCCAGCAGCACCAGGCGGGTAAACAGGCCCTGCTGCAAAAAGCGGAAGGCGATGGACGCCCCCACATTGCCGCAGCCAATAATGGCCGCCTTCCTGTAGTTGATTTTCATGAAACAGCCTCCCTGTTGATTCTCATAGATGTTTCTTGTCATCCGTGGCCGGGTTGTCAATGAGCCGCCCGTCCTCCCCAAAGCGGGAGCCGTGGCAGGGGCAGTCCCAGCTGTGCTCCTGGGCGTTGTATTTCAGCGCGCAGCCCATATGGGGGCACCGGGGAGCCGTAGGGGTCAGCAGACCCATGGCGGATTCCCAGGCGTTTGCCGCCAGCTGAGGCCGGAGCACGCTCCGGGAGGGGGCGAACAGCGACCCATAGGGGTTCTCCTTCCCCCGGATCAGGTCTGTCAGCACCAGCGCCGCCGCCATGGAGGAGGTCATCCCCCACTTGTTGAAGCCTGTGACCACGTAAAGTCCCTCCGTCCCCTTGGAATAGGGTCCCACGTAGGGCACGCCGTCCAGGGTCATGCAGTCCTGGGCGGCCCAGCGGGCGGCAATCCTGGCCTGGGGGTAGTGCCTCCGGGCGAAGTCCTCCAGCTCCCGCCAGCCGCCGCCCTTCTTTCCCGTCCGGCTCCCGCCGCCGCCCAGGAGGAGGAAGCCCTCGTAATTCCGGAAGGACAGCCCCTTCTCCCCCTGGTCCACGTACATGCCGCCCACCTCCGGGGCGTTCTCCAGAGCCAGGACATAGGAGCGCTGCTGGTAGAGCTTGAGGAAATAGCCCCCGTGCTTGTTGAGCATCGGGAAGTGGGTGGCGACGATGATGTTTTCCGCCGTCACCGTCCCATGATTGGTCACCGCCGTGCCGGGGCCCAGCTCCAGGACCTTGGTGTGTTCGTAGATCCGCAGTCCCTTGGCGATGGCGGCGGCGAATTTCAGCGGGTGGAACTGAGCCTGCTTGGGGAATTTCACCGCCCCCGCCGTGGGCAGGGGCAGGGCCGGGGTCTCCGCCCACTCCGCCTGGAAGCCCAGGCGCTCCAGGGCCTCCATCTCCCGGTCCAGCTTCCGCCGGTCCGTCAGAGAGTAGACATAGCTGTCCTGCTCCTCAAACGCGCAGTCGATCTCCCGGCAGAGCTCCCGATACCGCTCCAGGGCCTCCCGGTTGGCCTCCAGGTACAGCCGGGCCCTCTCCGGGCCGAACTCCCGGAGAAGCCGGCTGTAAATCAGGCCGTGCTGAAACGTGACCTTGGCGGTGGTGTTCCCTGTCACGCCGCCGCAGAGCCGGTCCGCCTCCACCAGGGCATAGTCCACCCCCGCCCGGTCCAGCTGGTACGCGCACAGCAGCCCCGCAAGACCCCCGCCGATGATCAGCACATCCGTTTTCAGGTCCCCGTCCAGGGGGTCGAACCGGGGCAGGTCCGCCGTCTGCCTCCAAATGGAATCCTCCATGGAATCACCTCGGCGTTAGCATGGGCTGAAAGGCGGAAAATCATACCTGCGTCCCGGTCAGCTTTTACGAAATTTCCCGGCTCCTCACCCATTTAAATTGTTGAATCCGTCGAAATAAATTTTACCACTTGACAAACCCGCCTCCGAAGGCGTATCCTGTGCCCAAGTTCACAAGCGCAAACCGATGACGCGGACGAGTAGGCAGGGCCTTGGTTCTCAAAGAGAGCCGCCGGTGGTGAGATGGCGGCAGAAACGAGCCTGTTGAATGGACCGCGGAGGGCGGGCCGAACCGTTCCCCTAATGGGGTCCCCCGCAAAATCGCAAGATTTTGTGGGGAGAGGAGAAAGGAACGAAACCGAGTGGAATTTTCGCCGTCAGGCGGAAATGGAGCGGTGGAGTTTCTTTCGACGAAGTATGCCTCGACGGGCTTTTCCCCC
This sequence comes from uncultured Oscillibacter sp., assembly GCA_947244595.1. Taxonomy (GTDB): domain Bacteria; phylum Bacillota; class Clostridia; order Oscillospirales; family Oscillospiraceae; genus Oscillibacter. The sequence continues at coordinate 4,830 of CAMXKT010000002.1, forward strand.
GTTACCAAGGAAAGGCGCGTGTTGGCGCGTTGCCGAGCGGGCGATTCTCTCAATCGCCAATTTGGGTGGCACCGCAGAAGTTTCAAGACTTTTGTCCCAAAGGTACCTGTAAGGGTCCTTTCGCGGACGGAGGTCTTTTTTTGACGCTCCGCCTCCGGAAAGACCAGCGATTTGAAAGGAGCAAGCGTCATGACATTCGAGAAAATTCCCTACAAGATCTACCTCTCCGAACAGGAGATGCCAAAAGCCTGGTACAACGTCCGGGCCGACATGAAGACCAAGCCCGCCCCCCTTCTGAACCCCGGCACGGGAGAAGCCATGGGCTTCGAGGACCTGCGGCCCGTCTTCTGCAACGAGCTCATCTGCCAGGAGCTGGACAACGACACCCGGGAGATCCCCATCCCCGCAGAGATCCGGGACTTCTACAAGATGTACCGCCCCTCTCCCCTGGTCCGGGCCTACTGCCTGGAGGAGAAGCTCCAGACCCCGGCGAAGATCTACTACAAGTTCGAGGGGAACAACACCTCCGGGTCTCACAAGCTGAATTCCGCCATCGCACAGGCCTACTACGCCAAACAGCAGGGCCTCAAGGGCGTCACCACCGAGACCGGAGCGGGCCAGTGGGGCACCGCCCTCTCCATGGCCTGCGCCTACCTGGGATTGGACTGCAAAGTCTACATGGTCAAGGTCAGCTACGAGCAGAAGCCCTTCCGCCGGGAGGTCATGCGGACCTACGGCGCGGCGGTGACCCCCTCTCCCTCCATGGAGACGGAGATCGGCAAGAAAATTCTCCAGGAGCACCCCGGCACCACCGGCTCCCTGGGCTGCGCCATCTCCGAGGCGGTGGAGGCCGCGGCAACTAACCCCGGCTACCGCTACGTGCTGGGCAGCGTTTTGAACCAGGTGCTGCTTCACCAGTCCATCATCGGCCTGGAGACCAAGGCGGCCCTGGACAAGTACGGCGTGGTCCCCGATATCATCATCGGCTGCGCCGGAGGCGGCAGCAACCTGGGCGGCCTGATTTCCCCCTTCATGGGCGAGAAGCTCCGGGGAGAAAAGGACTACCGCATCATCGCCGTGGAGCCCGCCTCCTGCCCCAGCTTCACCCGGGGCCGGTTCGCCTACGACTTCTGCGACACCGGCATGGTCTGCCCCCTGGCGAAGATGTACACCCTGGGCAGCGGCTTCATCCCCTCCGCCAACCACGCCGGAGGCCTCCGGTATCACGGCATGAGCCCCGTTCTCTCCCAGCTCTATCACGACGGCTACATGGAGGCCGTCTCCGTGGAGCAGACGAAGGTCTTTGAGGCGGCGGAGGCGTTCGCCCGGGTGGAGGGCATCCTCCCGGCCCCGGAGTCCAGCCACGCCATCCGGGTCGCCATCGACGAGGCGATAAAGTGCAAAGAGACTGGGGAGGAGAAAACCATCGTTTTCGGCCTGACGGGCACCGGGTATTTCGATATGGTGGCTTACGAAAAGTTCCACAACGGGGAGATGACGGACTACATCCCCACGGACGCCGAGCTCCAGCAGAGCTTTGACAAGCTGCCCCAGGTCCCGGGGCTGGACTGAGAAACAAAAGAGCGGAGGCCGCCCCTCATGGGACGGCCTCCTATCTGCCGTTTCAGGTTTTCACGCAATGGGAAATTCCGGAATGCCCGCCGCTCCGGCGGCGATGCTGTACTCGGGGAAACACACCACCACCGTTCCGTCCTCCCGGACGTAGAACCCGGTGGTCTCGTCCACGGTGGTAAAGCCCCCCTGATCCGCCGGGAAGAAGAGGGTGAAGCCCTCCTCGTCCACGCTCTCGTCAATCTGCTTTTGAATGGCGGCGTTGCAGACGGTTACCCAGTCCTCCCCCAGGTAGTCCCGGAGGGTCAGGTCCCGGTCCTCCGCCAGGTCCAGGTTGTAGTAGTACCGCTCCTCCATGGCGGATACCCAGCCCTCGCCGAAGCTCACCACGAAGGAGACCCGGCTGTCCGTCTGGCTCTTGACCTCGTAGTTCACGATCACATCCATCTCCCGGCCGGCCCACTCCTCTTCCGTGCCGCCGGTGGCGAAGAAGGCCTCCCGGTAGTCGTCCCAGTCCTTCTGGGCTTTAAGCAGGTGGCGCTGGACCCGGTTTTCAATGGCGTCGTTGACCACCTGGGCCAGATCGCCCTCCGCCTCCACCTGGGGGACGGAAACGTCGTAGTGAATGCCGTCCTGGGTTTCGTCATAGTCCATAAAGGTCAGCACCTGGAACAGCCCGCCCAGAACGGGCACCTCCGCCGCCGCCTTGGCGATGGTGGGGGACAGGTTCAGCCCCGCCAGCACCGCGCAGAAGCACGCGGCGGCGGAGGCCCAGCACCGGATGGTCCGGCCCCGGCGGGCCCGGTAGCGGGCCTTGCCCTCCCGGATGCCCGCCTGGACCCGCTCGCTGAGCTCGGCGGGGATGGGGGTGTTGTCGTATTCCCCTTTCGCGTTCTTAAATTCGTTCATGAAACTTCCGCTCCTTCCATGGCGACGCGCAGCTTTTTCAGCCCCGCGTACAGGCGGCTCTTCACCGTGCTGATGTTCTGCCCGGTGACCTCGCCGATCTCCTTCAGGGTCAATTCCTCGTAAAACCGCAGTTTGATGACGGTCCCCACCTCTCTTGGCAGAGCGTCCACCCGCCGGGCCAGGGACTCGTCGGCGGGCTCCGGGTCCTCCCATCCCGGTTCCGGGCCTTCCTCCGGGAAGGGGATCACCCGGCCCCGCTGGCGGAGGGTGTCGTTGCAGGCGTTCATCAAAATGCGGGTGAACCAGGTCTTGACCGCCCCAGGGTCCCGGAGACTGTCCTGCCGCTCCAGGCAGCGGCAGACGGCGGTCTGCACCGCGTCCAGAGCCTCGTCCCGGTTTTTAAGGGAGCTGTAGGCCAGCCGATAGGCCCGCTCCTGGTTTTCCACGAGAAAGTTTGTCAGTGTCTCTTCCTTCGTCACATCGATGCTCCTTTCCTTGGAGCCGCCCTGTCCGGCGCCTGGGCTTCGGCGGCTTCTGTAGTATAGACGGAGAAGGGGGGCGAAAAGTTTGAGGGAGCGAAAAAATTTTTTCAGCTGGGAAAAGGGCCCGCCGTACGGCGGGCCCCGCGTTCACTCCGTATAGGCCCGAACAGCCTGGCGCAGAAAGGCGGCGCAGCCGGGGACCTCCTTGTCATAGTAGGCGGTAAACCGTTCATCCGCCGTGTACAGCTCCGCCACACCTCGGTGGGCCTGGGGGGTGTACTTGGCCCAGGTATAGGACAGCCAGCGGCGGTGGAGCTCCGCGATGCGCCGTCCCTCCGCTCCCGCCGGGTCCTCCCCGGCCCGGACGGCGGCGGCCAGGGCGGAGAGGATCTCCGCCTCCAAGGCCATCCACTGCCCGTGTTCCTCCTCCGTCATGGAGAGGAATTTGGCGTTGGAGCCCTCTACGGCCTCCCGGCCGTACTTCTCCCGGATTTCCTTGCCGTACTGTTCCTCGTTGGCCTCCACGGCCCGGCGCTTGAACGCCTCGAATTTTTCCTTGTCGGTCATGGGTCTTCCTCCTTTTGCCTCGTCGATGGTCTTCTCTACCGTCAGGATCAGGGCGTCCAGCCGCTCCCGCCGGGCCTCCAGCGCCGCCAGGTGGCTCCGCAGCGCCTCCAGACGGTCGAAGCCCGGCGCGTCCAGAATCTCCCGGACGGCCTCCAGCTCCAGCCCCAGTTCCTTGTAAAACAGGATGTCCTGGAGCCGGTCTACCTCCCGGGGGCCGTAGAGCCGGTAGCCCGCCTCGGTGGTCCGCCGGGGCTTGAGCAGGCCCTTTTGGTCGTACCAGCGCAGGGTCCTGGGCGTAACCCCGGCCAGCTCCGCCAGGGCTTTTACGGTGTATTCCATGCTGTATCCCTCCTGACAAATGAGAGTATAGGGGCTGACGCAGCGTCAAGGTCAAGGGGTAACTTCAACTTTTCTGAAAAATTTTTCGGTTGCCTTCCCGGCGAAAGTCCGATACTATATCTATAACCAATTGATCACAAGGAGGACCCCGCCATGGACCGCTTTTCCATTCTCGTAGGCGACATCACAACATCGGACGCGGAGGCCATCGTCAACGCCGCCAACACCACCCTCTTAGGGGGCAGCGGAGTGGACGGAGCCATCCACCGGGCCGCCGGGCCGGACCTCCTGGCGGAGTGCCGGACCCTGGGGGGCTGCGAAACCGGGCAGGCGAAACTCACCAAGGGCTACAACCTCCCCGTCAGATACGTGCTCCACACTCCCGGCCCCATCTGGCGGGGCGGGACCCACGGCGAGGCGGCGGCGCTGGCCTCCTGCTACCGCTCCTGCCTGCTTCTGGCGGAGGAACACGGCATCGCGTCCGTGGACTTCCCCTCCATCTCCACCGGGGTCTACGGCTACCCCATGGCCCAGGCGGCGGTGGTGTCCCTGAAGGCCATCATGGACTTCCTCCGGGAGCATGAGCTCCCCCGCCGGGTGCGGATGGTCTGCCACACGGAACAGGCGGCGGAGATCTACCGGCAGACCTATAACATGCTCTACGCCGGGGACAAAAGTGAACGCCTATAAAAGAACGCCGGAAGGTCTTCCTTCCGGCGCTTCTCTATTCTTCTCTCGGCCCCGGTAAGTACTCCTCCCCCGCCGGGGTCATGGCGATCTGCCCGGCGGAGAGCTCCGTCAGGCGCGCGGCGAAGGCCTCCGCCCCGGAGCCCGTAAAGGCCGCGTGGAGGGTCACCTCCGCCCCGTAGTCCGCGTCCCGGAGGACGCCGCCCACAGAGTCGATCTCCAGCTTCACCCGCTCCAAAAGCGGGTAGGGACAGGGCACGTCCCACAATGTCCACAAACTCACCCAGGCGGTGCCCGCCGCCTCCAGGCCGTCCCGGGCCCCCCGGCCATAGGCCCGGGTCAGGCCCCCGGCCCCCAGCAACACGCCGCCGAAGTACCGGGTGACCACACAGCAGACGTTGGTGACCTCCTGGCGCTGGAAGACGTTCAGCATGGGCTGGCCCGCGGTGCCCTGGGGCTCCCCGTCGTCGGAGTAGCGGACCACGCCGCCGTTACGGATCAGGTAACACCAGCAGTGGTGCCGGGCGTCGTAGTGCTTTTTCCGGACCTCCTCCAGCCGGGCCCGGGCCTCCGCCTCGGTCTCCACCCGCCAGAGGTTCGTGATGAAGCGGGAGCGCTTTTCCGTAAACTCGGTCTCCACGTCCGCGAAGGGCACCCGGTAGCCGCCGCTCATGGCCGGGCCTCCCGTTCCGAGGAGGGCGGCAGCATGTCCCGCACGTCCGTGCGGCCCAGCAGGTAGTCCGCGTTCACCTGGAAGTGGTCCGCCAGGGCGCAGAAAAGCTCAAGCCCGGGAAGAGCCTCGCCCAATTCAAAACGTTGATAATGGCGCATTGCAGTACCAACCGACTCCGCCACTTGAAGCTGAGTCTCCTTGCGTTCTTTACGCAAATATCGCAATCTTTTTCCAATTTCCATAATTTGCCCCTTGACATGACTGTTCTGTCGCATTATAATAGCATCATACGACCGATGTGTCATTTAATATGGAGGTGCACAATGTCTGACTTCATGCTCTGGCTCTACGCCAACTACATCAAGCCCCAGCTGGGGACGCTTACCCGGGACAGCGACTATGCCCTCCGCCTGGAACTTTTGCAGGGCCAGTTGGACGGCGGCGGCCTGGAGGACCTGGACAAGGCCCTGGAGTTCACGGCCATCCAGGCCTTCCTTCTGGGCCTCCGCACCGGGGAGGGGCTAACCCTCAGCTGTCAATAAACTCCGTCACCCTTCCCAGGGTCCGGGGCGTACAGACCGCCGTCACGTCGATGGTCTCCCCGTACTCCACCTTCTCCACCTTGGCCTCTTTGTAAAGAAGGTCCAGAAGACCCCCCTGGTCGTAGGGCAGGTGAACCGTCACCCGCCGGGACCCCTTGTCCAGCCGCCGGGCGATCATCTCCAGCAGCTTGTCCACCCCCGCGCCGCTCTTGGCGGAGATGGCGCAGATGTCCTCCCCGTGGGGCATGATCTCCCCCGGGGGCAGAAGGTCCGCCTTGTTGAACACGTCGATCCGGGGCAGCTCCCCCGCCCCCAGCTCCAGGATCAGGTCCTCCACCACCCGGGCCTGGCCCTGCCAGTCCGGGCTGGACACGTCGATGACGTGGAGCAGCAGGTCCGCGTACTCCAGCTCCTCCAGGGTGGCCTTGAAGGCCTCCACCAGCTGGTGGGGGAGCTTGCGGATGAAGCCCACGGTGTCGCTGAGGACCACGTCCGTGGTATCGCTGACGTGGAGCAGGCGGCTGGTGGTGTCCAGGGTGTCGAAGAGCCGGTTGTTGGCCGGGATGCCCGCCCCGGTGAGCTGGTTCAAAAGGGTGGACTTCCCGGCGTTGGTGTAGCCTACTAAGGCGACCACAGGGATTTCGTTCTTCCGCCGCTGGCGGCGTTGGGTATTCCGCACCCGGCGCACGTCCTCCAAGTCCTCCCGGAGCTTGTCAATTTTCCGGTGGATGTGCCGCCGGTCGGTCTCCAGCTGGGTTTCTCCGGGGCCCTTGGAGCCGATGGGCCCGCTGCCGCTGGTGCCCGCCTGACGCTCCAGGTGGGTCCACATGCCCGTGAGGCGGGGCAGCAGGTATTGGTACTGGGCCAGCTCCACCTGGAGGCGGCCCTCCCGGGTCCGGGCCCGCTGGGCGAAGATGTCCAGGATCAGGCCGCAGCGGTCCAGGACCTGGACCCCCAGCAGCTCCGTCAGCACCCGGAGCTGAGAGGGGGACAGGTCGTTGTCGAAGATGACCATGGTGGCCTCGGTGTTTTCGCAGTAGAGCTTCACCTCGGCGCACTTGCCCTCGCCGATGAAGGTCCTGGGGTCCGGGCTGTTCCGGTTCTGGAGGACAATGCCTACGGTCTCGCCCCCGGCGGTCTCCACCAGGGCGGAGAGCTCCTCCAGGGTGTCGTCGTCCGCGTTCTCCTCCCGTTTGAGGACGGGGGAGTTCAGGCCCACCAGGACCACCTTGTCTCGAATCTTGTCTGTCTCTCGCATAGTACTTCCTTATTTGTTATTTGGCGGAGTACGCCTCCACGATCTCGCCGGTATAGGCCCGATGCCAGCCGCCCTTGGCTCCGTAGCTGGGAGAGATCTTCTCCTCCCCGGCGGGGAGCACGCAGGCGGGGGTCAGGTCCTGGGCGTAGAGCTTCCGGCAGACCAGGACCACTTCCGCCTCCTCGAAGAAGGGGGCTCCGCCGGCGCCGGTTTGGACCGTCAGGCCGCACGCCTTGATCTTATCCATGTCCCGGCCGCTCTTGGTGCCGCAGAGGGACATGGCGTCCTTTCTGTCCGCGGGGAGGACGGAGACGGTGAAGTACTCCTGTTCCTCCATGAATTGATAGGTGTACCGCTCGGGCCGCACGTAGACGGTGCAGGTCTGGAGGCCCCACAGCCGCCCCGCCTGGCACCAGCCGATGGTCATGGTGTTGCAGCGGTCCGCCGTCCCGGCGGTGAGCAGGGCGTTCTCCACGCCCAAGGCCGGGAGGACCTCCCGGGCGGCGGCGTTAGGGTCGATGGGATGTAAGCGCATGGCAAACAGCTCCTCTCAAAATTTCACTGTTTCCAGTATATGCTTTTGCCGGAAAAATTCAACAGCAGATTGCAAAGATTTCGTTCTGGAGGCCCTCCAGGAATTTGGCGGCGTGGCCGCCGTCCATCTGGGTGTGGTGGAATTGGAAGGAGACGGGCAGGGACGCCCGCCAGAGCTTCGTTCGGACCTTCCCCCAGATGAGGAAGGGGTTGTTGTAGAACCCGGCGTAGATGTTCACCGCCCCGTCGATCTCCGTCTGGGGCAGGGCGGAGGCGCCGATGACCATGTAATCGCCGTTCAGGTCGTAGGGCTTCCCGGTCTCCCGCACCCGGGCGGTCAGGGCCAGATAGTCCCTCTGGAACTGGTCCAGGCTTTCGGAGAAGGGGACGTCGCAGGTGGCGATGTCCCCGCCCTTTAGGGCCACCACGGTGTTGACGGCCAGGTTTTCATAGCGGATCAGTTTGTCCCCTACCGGGAGGATGTAGAACTCCCTGGTACGGGAGGCCGCCTTTCCAATGCACCAGCACAGCAGCATGTTGAATTTCAGGCCCCGGCGGCGGCTGAGGCGTACCGCCCGGGTGACGTCCAGGGTCTTGAACAGCGTCACCATGGGCATGGGGGCCTGCATCCACAGCTCAAAGGCGGCGGCGCGGGACGTTTGCTTCGGGTCCAGTTCTTCCATCGTTCCTCCTCTCCAGCTTCCAGGCGCGGAAGCGCAAAAAGAGCGCGCCGACTACGGCGCGCTCTTTTACATGTGACAGTGTCGGACTTATTTGTCCAGGCCGAACCTCTTGTTGAACTTCGCGACCCGGCCGCCGGTGTCCACCAGCTTCTGCTTGCCGGTGAAGAAGGGGTGACACTTAGAGCAGACTTCCACCTTGATATCCTTCTTGGTAGAACCTGTCTCAATCACATTACCGCAGGCGCATGTAATCGTAGTCTGCTGATAATTGGGATGGATTCCTTCCTTCATTGCTCTGTTCACCCCTTTCTAAAACGAATTCCGCCGCGCAGCTTTCACCGCAACAGCAACTGTCAGTATAGCACGGCCCTTTTTAAATTGCAAGTGTTTTCTTTCATTTGAGGAAGTTTATTTTTCCCTCGCCCTGTTGATTTTCCCCGCCGCCCGGTATATGATAAAAAATGTAAAATATTATGAATCCCCGCGCACCGGGGACGGGAAAGGAAGCGGAATCCTTGGACCAGCGGAATACCGAGCAAAAACAGAGCCCCATGGAACGGCTGGCGGCCTTCATCGTGGACAAGCGGAAGGCGTTTTACCTGCTGTACATCGGGCTCGCCATTTTCTGCGCCTTCTCCAGCGGCTGGACGGCGGTGAACGACGATCTCACCAGCTACCTGCCCGCCGAGACGGAGACCCGGCGGGGCCTCACCGTCATGGAGGAGGAGTTCATCACCTTTGGGACCAACCGTATCCTGGTGGACAACATCCCCCAGGCCCGGGCGCAGACCCTGGCGGAGGAGCTGGAGACCCTGGAGGGCGTCAAGTCCGTGGAGTTTGACGGCACGACGGACCACTATACCGGCGGGTCCGCCCTCTTCTCCATCACCTACGACGGCACGGCGGACGACCGGATCAGCCTGGACGCCCTGGACCGGGTGAAGGAGGCCTTGGCGGGCTACGACCTCTACGTCACCGGAGACACCGGGAATTCCGCCTCCGAGAGCCTGGACGCGGAGATGCAGGTGGTCATGGTCATCGCCGTGGTCATCATTTTGCTGGTTCTGCTGTTCACCTCCCACACCTACATGGAAATCCCCGTGCTGCTGGCCACCTTCGGCATGGCGGCGCTTCTGAACAAGGGGACCAACTTCCTCTTCGGGGAGATCTCCTTTGTGTCCAACTCCGTGGCGGTGGTGCTCCAGCTGGCCCTGGCCATCGATTACGCCATCATCCTCTGCCACCGCTACACCGAGGAGCGGGAGCGCCTGGAGGCCCGGGAGGCGGTGGTCATGGCCCTGAGCAAGGCCATCCCCGAGATCGCGGGCAGCTCCATGACCACCCTGTCCGGCCTGGGGGCCATGTGCTTCATGCGCTTCGGCATCGGCCGGGACCTGGGCGTGATTCTGATGAAAGCCATCGTGCTGAGCCTGCTCAGCGTCTTCACCCTGATGCCGGGGCTCCTCATGAGCTTCAGCCATCTGATCGATCGGACCCACCACAGGAGCTTTGTCCCCAAGATCACCGCCTGGGGCCGTTTGGCGGTGAAAACCCGGTACGTCATGCCCCCCATTTTCATCGTCCTGCTCATCGGCGGCTTTATCTTCTCCAATAAGTGCCCCTACGTCTACGGCCAGACCACCCTGACCACCCTGCGCCAGAACGAGTCCCAGATCGCCCAGCAGAAGGTGGACGGGACCTTCGGCGGGGTGAACACCATCGCCGTCATGGTCCCCGCCGGGGACTATGAGCGGGAGGGCCGCCTCCTGCGGGACCTGGAGGCCATGCCGGAGATCGGCAGCGTGCTGGGCCTGGCCAACATCGAGGCCATGGACGGCTATGTCCTCACGGACCGCCTCACCCCCCGGCAGTTCGCCGAGCTGACAGACCTGGACGTGGAGGCCGCCCGGGTCCTCTACACCGCCTACGCCGTGAACCAGGAGAGCTACGGCCGGGTGGTGTCCGGCCTGGACAGCTACGGCGTGCCATTGCTTGACATGTTCCTCTTTGTCTACGACCAGATGGAAGAGGGCTATCTCACCCTGGACGGCGAGATGACCGAGACCATCGAGGACCTCCACGTCCAGCTCACCGACGCCCAGCTCCAGCTGAAGGGCGAACATTACAGCCGCCTGGTGCTGCAGCTGAACCTGCCGGAGGAGAGCCCGGAGACCTTCGCCTTTCTGGACGTGCTCCACGCCGCCGCCGGGAAGTACTACGACGACTATCTGGTGGTGGGCAACTCCACCAGCGACTTCGACCTCTCCAGCTCCTTTGAAAAGGACAACATCGTCATTGGGGTGCTGACCATCGTCTTTGTCATTTTGGTGCTGGTCTTCACCTTCAAGTCCTCCGGTCTCCCGGTGCTGCTGATCCTGGTCATCCAGGGCAGCGTGTGGATCAACTTCTCCTTCCCGTACTTAATGAAGGAAAACCTGTTCTTCCTCAGCTACCTGGTGGTCAGCTCCATCCAGATGGGCGCGAACATCGACTACGCCATCGTCATCGCCAACCGGTACACGGAGCTGAAACAGGAAATGCCCCTGAAGGACGCGGTGATAGAGTCCCTGAACCAGGCCTTCCCCACCATCGTCACCTCCGGCACCATCCTGGCCTCGGCGGGCGTGCTGATCGGCGTGCTGTCCACCAACCCCTCCATCTCCTCCATCGGCGTGTGCCTGGGCCGGGGGACCCTGATCTCCATCTTCTTAGTCCTGGGCATCTTGCCTCAGATTCTGCTGCTGGGGGACGTCATCATCGAGAAGACCGCCTTCACCCTCAAGGCCCGCCTGCCCCTCCAGAGCCACACGGGCGTCATGCGGCTGGACGGCCACGTCCGGGGCTACGTCTCCGGCATGGTGGACGCGGACTTCACCGGCCTGCTCCACGGGACCATCAACGCCGCCGTGGAGTCCGGAGCCGTTCAGGACGCCCCCGCCCTACCGGACGGGGCCGCCGGAAAGGAGGAAGCGTAATGAACAAGCCGGCAAGACGCGCCGCCTCCCTGCTGCTGGCCCTCTGCCTCTTGGCGGGACCGGTGATCGCCGCCGCCCCGGGGGCGGAGGCCGCCATCACCATCTCCTCCGTCAGCCAGCTGGAGGCGTTCGCCAAAGACTGTTCCCTGGACACCTGGTCCCAGGGGAAGACCGTCCGCCTGACGGCGGACCTGGACCTGGAAAACCGGGAATTCACCTCCATCCCCACCTTCGGCGGGACCTTCCTGGGGGAGGGGCACACCATTCAAAATCTGCGTATCACCTCCGCCGGGTCCAACGTGGGCCTCTTCCGCTACCTCCAGGAGGGGGCGGTGGTCCAGGACCTGCACGTCACCGGCAGCGTCCGGCCCTCCGGCAGCGCCGTCAACGTGGGCGGCCTCGTGGGGAGCTGCGCCGGAGCCGTGCGGAACTGCACCTTCCACGGGACCGTGGAGGGGGCCTCCGCCGTGGGCGGCGTGGCGGGGCTGAACCGGGAGACCGGCGAGATCGCCGGAACCATCACCACCGGCACGGTGTCCGGAGAAGAGTTCACCGGCGGCGCGGTGGGCCGGAACCTGGGCGCTCTGCTCCAGTGCGAAAACGGAGCCAGCGTCAACACCGCCACCCCGGACGAGGACACGGCCATGGACATGGACGACTTATCCCTGTCCCTGGAGGAGCCCTCCGGCGGAGAGGACACAGACGGCGGCTTCCTGAAAAGCCACAGCGACACCGGAGGCGTCGCGGGATATTCCAGCGGCGTGATCTACAGCTGCCTGAACACGGGCGTCGTGGGCTATCCCCACGTGGGCTACAACGTGGGCGGCGTTGCCGGGCGGCAGAGCGGACACCTGTCCGGCTGTACCAACCGGGGCCAAGTCTACGGCCGGAAGGACGTAGGCGGCGTCGTGGGCCAGGCGGAACCGGACGTGGCCCTCTCCCCGGACGGCGGGACCCTGGACCGCCTCCGCCGGGAACTGGACACGCTGGAAAGCCTGATTGACCAAGCCCTGAACCGGGCGGAGGGAAACGGGGACGCCGTCTCCGCCCGCCTCAGCTCCATGGGCCTCACCACCGGCGAGGCCCGGGACCACACGGAAGACCTGCTGGACCGGCTCTCCGATTTCACCGATGAGAATATCGCCTCCGTCAACAGCCTCAGCGCCTCGGTGACCCGGGCTCTGGAGGACCTGACCCCGGCCCTGGAGGACCTCTCCGACGTCTCCGGCCGGGCGGAAGCCCTGGCGGAGCGTCTGGAGACGGCCTTGGACGCCCTGGGAAGCGCGGCGGAGGGCGGCGCGGACGTGTCCGCCGAGGCAAGCCATGCCGCCGAGATCTTCCGCTGGGCCGGGACGTCCCTGACCTCCTCGGTCCGGGAGCTCCGCTCCTCCGTCAAGGCCCTGCAAAGCGCCGTGGTCGTCCGAGACCAGGAAGCGGTGAACGCCGCCCTGGCGACTCTGCGGGACTCCCTGGAAAACTTCGGCGCGGCTCTGGAGCAGGCGGGCCAGGCGGTGGACGCCCTCCGCGAGGCGCTGGAGGCGTTCCCGGAGCTGGCGGGCCTTCGGGAAATTCTAAAGGATCAGCTGGCCCCCGCCCTGACGGCCATGGGGACTTCCCTGGCCCAGGCGGCGAAAGCCCTGTTCACCCTGGACGCCGGCACCGGTCTGGACTGGGAGCAGGTCCGCGCCTCCCTGGAAGAGGCCGGAGCGGGCTTCCAGAGCCTGGGGAACGCCTCGGAGCGCCTAAACGAGGCCATCGCCGCCCTGCAGACCGCCCTGGGGTCCCTGGGGACTCTCTCCGGGCGGCTGGGCTCCGCCGTGAAGGAGCTGGCGGACGCGGCCTCCCTGGCGGCCCCCATGGGCCGGGGACTGGAGCGGGCCTTTGACATTCTGAGGGACGTCACCGGCGGCCTGGCCAAGGACGGCCCCACCCGGCTCACCCCTCTGGGGGACGAGGCCCGAAACGCGGGCCGGGGCCTCTTCGACTCCCTGACGGACCTCTCCCAGGAGCTGGAGGGCCTTCACGAGACGGTGGACCGCGCCGGGGACCAGCTGAGCGCCGACCTCCGGGCCGTCAGCTGCCAGTTCAACGTCGTCTTTGACGTGCTTCTGGACGTACTCTCCGACGCCAAGGAGGGCGGCGGGGACGCCCGGGACCTGGTGGAGGACACCTCCGACGAGGACGTGGACGCCACCCGCCTGGGCAAGGTGGAGAACTGCCGGAACGAGGCCCCCGTGGACGGGGACCGGAACGTGGGCGGCGTTATCGGAGCCATGTCCATTGAATACGGTCTGGACCCGGAAGGGGACCTGGAACTGTCCCTGGGCGGAACCTATGAGACGAAAGCGGTCCTGCGGGGCTGCGTCAACCGCGGCCCCGTCACCGGCAAAAAGGACTGCGCCGGGGGCCTGGCGGGCCGCATGGACCTGGGCGCCGCCCTGAACTGCGAGAACTACGGGTCTGTGTCCAGCACCAGCGGCAGCTACGTGGGCGGCGTCGCCGGATACGCCGACGCCCTGATCCGGGACAGCTTCGCCAAGTGCGCCCTCTCCGGCGCGGACGACGTAGGCGGCATCGCCGGACAGGCGGACCGCCTCCGGGACTGCTACGCCATCGCCACCGTGCTGGAGGGCACGGAGCGGGTAGGCGCCGTGGCCGGAAGCGGGAAGCCGGAGAACATTGCGCGCTGCTTCTTTGTGGACACCGGCGTCGCCGGGATCGACGGCGTCAGCTATGACGGCTCTGCCCAGCCCATTTCCTTCGACGAGCTGCGGCAGCTTCCGGACATCCCAGCGGAGTTTGCCGCCTTCACCCTGACGCTGAACATAGACGGGGAAACCGTAAAGGAGATCCCCTTCACCTATGGGCAGGACCTCAGCAAGCTGGACCTGCCCCCGGTGCCGGAGCGGGAGGAGTGCTACGGCGCGTGGCCGGACTTCGACACCTCCGGGTTAAACTCCGACATCATCCTGGAAGCCGTGTACACCCCCTGGGTCACCCTGCTGGCAAGCTCCGAGCAGGAAGGCAAGCTGGCCCTGGCTCTGGCGGAGGGGCGCTTCACCGAGGAGGCGGAGCTCCATGTCCAGCCCGCCCTGTCCTCCACGGCCCCCACAGAGGGCACACTGTGGGATGTCGCCCTCACGGGCACGAACCTTGAGCCCGAGGATCAGGTGACTCTGCGCCTGCTGAATACCACGGGGGGCCGGGCGGAGGTCCGGCGGTATCAAAGCGGCCAATGGGTCCGGCTGGACGCAAAGGTCAACGGCAGCTATTTGATCGTAACCATGACGGGGACCTATGGGACCTTCAACATCGCCCCCGCCCAGGGAAACGGGCCCCTGCTGCTGGCTCTGCTGGCCGCCGCCGTCCTGCTGGTCCTGCTGATGGTGCTCCGTCTGCGGAAGCGGAAGAAGCAAAAAGCGACCCCCGCCGCGAAATGAACCAATACAAAGAGGACTGCCGAAATTCGACAGTCCTCTTTGTATTTTTTGCTTTCCCGGCCGTCAAGCCCGGACCTGCTTTTGAGGAAGCGCGGCGGGCAGGGGCGGCAGGACCCGCTGCTCCAAATAGATGTCCTTCAGCCGCCGCCCCACCTGCTCCAGGCTCCGGGACTCCGCCACGGCCCGCCCGGCAGCGGTGAGATCCGGCAGAGTTTTGTCCAGGAGGGCGGATACGATTCGTTGAAATTCGCCGTCGTTCGACGCTTTGTATACGTTCTCCCCATGCTCCAGCCAGCCGTCGTAGACCGGAATATCCCGCAGAACCGTGGGCGCGCCGCAGGCCAGGGCCTCCAGCACCACGATGCCCTCGGTCTCCTCATGGCTGAGGAAGGCGAACACGTCCGCCCCCTGGTAGGCCTGGCGCAGCTCCTCCCGGCCCACGAAGCCGGGGAAGATCACGTTGTCCGGGGCGTTCTCCATGTCCCGGACGATCTCCTGGGGAATCAGTTTGGGGTTCGTCCAGCCGAACCAGAGGAACTTCGCCTCCGGGACGCGCCGGGCCAGCTCCAGGAACTCGGGCAGGCCCTTCCGGGCGATCATGTGGCCCACGGAGACCACTATTTTTTCGTCCTCCCCCAGCCCGTACCGGGCCCGAAGGGCGGACCGGGCGGCGGGGTCCGGCTTGAAAAATTCCGTATCCACGCCGTTGGAGATGCTGTACACCGGCTTTCTCAGCCCGTAGCCCTCCAGCAGCTTCCGGGAATACTCCGTGGGGGTCAGCACCACGTCCCCCAGGCCGTAGCAGAAGGTGATCCAACGCTTAAACAGGGGGGCCAGGGCGTTAGAGCCCTTGAAGGAGGAGCGGAAGTCCTCCATGGTGGAGTGGCCGTACCAGACCACCTTCCGCCGCCGGAGCTTGGCCCCCAGGGCGGCCAGCACGGAGTCCGGCAGGATGGTGTTCACGTGGACGGCGGCGGCGTCCGGGGTCCAGCGGTCCGTGGTAGGCACGCCGGAGCGCCGGAGGCACTCCCGCTGGTGCCGGATGGCCTGTCCCACGCCGCTTTTGCCCACGAGATTCTCTCCGCCGCTGTAAATGTAAATGCGCATACAGCCTCCTTGCCGCAGTGGGTTGCCTCGCTGTGGCCTCCGCGTTTTTCCGGCCCGCGGCCCGCCTGTTTTCGTAATGATTTTCAGATTTTGGGCGCACAAATCCAAGCGGACGGCCTGTCCGCTTTTTTTTGCTCAAGTGAAGTTTGACACGTGAACCGCCAATCTATGACGGCAAATTTTTCAAAAGCCGGGGAACAGCACCTTCCACAGGGCCACCAGCCCCATGCTGTACAGAGCGATGTTGAAGGGCTTCCCCAGGAGGATGATGGCAGTGTAGCGCCGCCAGGTCATGCTGGTGGTGCCCGCCAGGTAGCAGAGGAAGTCGTCCGGGGCGATGGGCAGGAAGATGGACCAGAAGAAAAGCTTGGCAAAGCGGTCCCGCTTCTCGGTCCAGGCGTCGTATTTCTCAATCGTCTTCTCGGAGAACAGCAGGTACAGCAGGGGACGCCCACAGTTCTTCGCCACGGCGAAGGCCAGCAGGGAGCCGACGCAGATGCCCACGTAGTTGTAGGTAAAGCCCCAAATAGGTCCGAAGAGGACCACGCCCACCAGGCAGCCCAGGCCCCCCGGCAGGATGGGGACCACCACCTGCACCGCCTGGAAGACGGTGAACAGCAGCGCCCCGGCGGGACCCCACTTGGTCACCAGCTCCTGAAGCTTCTCCTGGGAGGTCAGGACCCCCGTCCGCCAGCCCCAGAGGGCCACCGCCACGCAGATGGCGAAGCCGATCAGGGACGCCGCCTGGAGGGCTCTCTTTTCAATGGGAACGGCCTGCTGTTTCATGCCGGTATCCTCCGTAATGAACTCCGTTCGATCTGCTCCGAGTAAATGGCCTCCACCCGCTCCGCGAAGCGCTGGGCGGAGTACTCCTCCCCGGTCTCCCGGGCCGCACGGCTCAGGGTTTCCCGCTCCAGGGGGTGAGCCAGGAACTCTTCCAGCCGGGCCCGGAAGTCCGCCTCGTCGTGGTACTGCCAGCCGTTCTCCCCGTCCCGGACCACGCCCAGCAGACAGGGGTCCGCCCGGCAGAGCACAGGCACCCCGGCCGCCAGGGCCTCGGCGTAGGTGAGGCCCTGGGTCTCGCTGGTGGAGGCGCTGACGAACAGGTCCCCCAGCTGATACCAGTCCGCCACCTGCTCCGCCGGGACCATGCCCGCGAAGACCACATCGGGAGCGGAAAGCCCCAGACTTGCCGCCACACCCTCCAGGCGCTGCCGGTCCGGCCCGTCGCCCACCAGGAGCAGGGTCACGCCGGCCGCGCCCATGTGGGCCCGGAAGCGGAGGAGCTCCTCCACCCCCTTCTCCTCGGCCAGGCGGCCCACGAAGACCAGGACGGTCCGGTCCTGGGGAATGTCCAGGCTGGCCTTGAGGACGTTTTGCCGGAGGGGATCCGGCTCATTCCGGAAGCGCCGCAGGTCGATGCCAGAGGGCACCACGAAGACGGGCTTTTGCACGCCGTAGCCCTGGAGGAGCAGCCGCACCTTTCCCGTGGGGGCGATGAGGCAGTCCGTGTGGGAGGCGGCCCAGCGGGTGAAGACGGCGGCGGCCTTCTTTCCGAAGCGGACGTTGGGGGAAAAATAGTGGGTGTAGTCCTCGTACACCGTGTGGTAGGTGTGGACCAGGGGGATATCCAATTCCTCGGCAATGCGCCGGGCCAGGAAGAAGGTGGAAAACTCGCACTGGGAGTGGACCACGTCGGGGCCCCACTCCACGATCTCCCGGACCCACTTCCCCGCCAGGGCCGTGCGGAGCCGGGCCCCCGGGTAGATGAGCCCCGCCGCCACGGAGCCCAGGTAGGTCACCCCGTCCCGCTCATAGGACCGGCGGTTCTGGGAGAGGGTCAGCACCCGGACCTCGTGGCCCCGGGCCTCCAGCTCCCGGCGGAGATTCTTCACCGAGGTGACAACGCCGTTGACGGCGGGGATGTACCAGTCGGATGTGATCAAGATGTTCATGGCAGACCTCGTTTCTTATGTCTCAAGTATATTACGGAACAGCCGGGCGGGATTCTTCAAGGGTTTTGAAAAATTTTCCCCGCCCGTGTTATTGTACTATCGTATTAGCAATAATAATACAGTTAATACAGCTTGTCAAGAGGGGCCGGGAGATTTTCTTCCGGACAGGGCCCGGTATTTTATTGGTAAGCATACACCATTTCCTGGAAAAGAAAGTTACAAAAAGGGTACAGTTTTGTAACCCCTCGTCATTTTTCCGGTGGTCCGGGAGAAGAAAAACGCCCTGTCTCCATTGACAAGGCGGCGGATTTGTGTATAATAAAGATAGAAGGACGCTGCCGCATGGCAGTTGGCCCTCACAGATCAGTCGTGAATATCACGTTGACCGTTCGGGTACCGGCCGGACGGTCAACACGCTTTTATGGTCAGTATGTAGGCCCAAAAAGCCAGACACACCAGAAATCGAAGTACAGTGTACAATCGTTTCTTTCCCATCAGCTTCACCCCCTTTCACAAGGGAGTGGCCAACCGCCTCTGGATGGCTCTTGGCGGCTTTGCCGCTTAGAGCCATCGCGTCCCCTTTACGGGGATTTATGCAGCAGCGTCCTTCTGAACGTCATCATACCACCGACGCCGTATCTTGTCAAATTTCGGGCCCGCCAGGGGCCCTTTTTCTATGCCCAGCGTAGCACGGAAATGTGTCCAGAGTCTTTCTGAAATCTTACAGTTCCGTCAGATTGAAAAACCGGGCCCCGCCGGAGGGGCTGCCCGAACCGGCGGGGCCTGAAAAGAGAGGAATCAGCTGTTTCCGCCCACCAGGCGGCTGTAGGCCCGGGCCGTCCAGGCGAAGACCAGGGCGTAGATCACGCAGAAAACCGCCAGAGTCCCCGCCGTGCAGAGGGCGAAGAGCTTCACGTCGCGGAGGTTGAACAGCTCCATCATCTTGGAGAGCATGGGGAACGCCATGAGAATATGAAGGGCCGCCGCCCCCAAGGGCAGGAAGAACACCAGCAGAATCTGGCTGTGGATGGAGGCGTTGACCTCCCGCTTACTCATGCCCACCTGGCGGAGAATGAGGTAGCGCCGCTGGTCCTCGTAGCCCTCGGAAATCTGCTTGTAGTAGATGATAAGCACCGTGGCCAGCAGGAAGAGGATTCCCAGGAAGACCCCCAGGAAGAGGAAGCCGCCGTACATGGCATAGTACTCCTGGGCCTGATCCTGCTTGCTGGTGAAGCCAACGCCCTCGTCCCTTTGGCTCAGGTCCAGGACCAGGCGCTCCGTCTGGGCCAGTTTCTCGTCGTAGTCCTCCCCGCTGAGGTTCATCTGCACCCGGAACTGCCGGGCGCTGCGGGAGGTATCCAGGTCCATGATCTTTTCCGCCGTCTCCCGGTCCGCCACCACCAGGAAGAGGGTCGAGTCCTCCTGGCCCAGCAGGGAGGTGGTAGCGTGGTGGATGGTCTCCGTGATCCGCTCCCGGACGTGGAAGGAGTAAGTGACGCTGTCGGCGCCGGTCTCCTTGGGGATGTCCTCCGGCCAGTCGGAAAAGTAGCTGGTTATGGTGAAGTCCTCCGGGAAATCCGGCAGATTCCGGGGGCAGGCCAGGACCTCGTCCGGAGCCAGGATATAGTCGCTTCCGGTGAGGCGGTTGTAGTCCTCCGCCGTCACCACCTCCACCTCGGTGCGGAGGCAGTCGGCAACCAGGTTCAGGGAGACCACCCCGTCCCGGACGCCGCAGTAGACCCAATAACGGGTGTAGTACCGGGAGTCCGTGAAGCCCCCGGAGCTTTCGGCGGCGGCGTGGACCTCCGCCATGTGGTCCATGGGGTCCCCGGGCATGTTCTCCAGGTCCTGTATGAACTCGATGTCGTAGGGGAACATCTCGTTCAAGGAGTTTTCCAGCCCGATGTAAATGGCCCCGGTGGTGGAGACCGTCACCAGCACCATGGTGGAAAGAATGCAGATGCTGGCCAGGCCCACGGCGTTCTGCTTCATCCGGTACAAAAGGCCGGAGACGGCGGTAAAGTGCCGGGTCTGGTAGTAGAACCTCGGGTTGGCCCGGAGGCGCTTCAAAACGGCGATGGACCCGGCGGTGAAGAGGCAGTAGGTGCCGACGATGACCAGGATCACCGCGATGAAGAACCAGAGCATGGCCTCGATGGGATTCTTGGTAGCGATGGCCAGGAAATAACCGCCCCCAAGGGTCAAAACCCCCAGGACGACCAGCAGCCACTTGGTCCGGGGCTCCCGCTCCCCCGCCGAGGCGCTGTGGAGCAGCTCCACCGGCTTGGCCCGGCTCAGGCGGAACAGGTTCTGCCCCAGGGTCAGCAGGAACAGGAAGCCGAAGAGCGTGGCGGTCTGCGTGATACCCGGGAATGAGATCTCCATGCCAAACTGGGCGGGGACCCGGGCCAGCTTCAACAGCAGCAGGACCACGGCCTTGGAGAACAGGATTCCCAGCAGGACGCCTCCCGCCAGGGTGACGGCGGCGCAGAACAACGTCTCCCAGAAACACATCCGGGCGATGTGCCGCTTTTCCAGCCCTAAGATGTTGTACAGCCCCAGCTCCCGCTGGCGGCGCTTCATGACGAAGCTGTTGGCGTAGAGCAGCTGCCCCGCCGAGAGGCCCGCCGCCACCAGGCAGCCCACCCCGGCGAAGCTCTTGAGGTACATGGCCCCCCGGACGCTGTCCAGGCCGTGGTTGTAGGCCAGGAAGAGCAGGATATAGTACATGGCCGCCGTCACCGCGCAGGAGAGGAGGTAGGGCCCGTAGAACCGCCCGTTCCGCATGAGGTTTACCAGGGCCAGGCGGGGAAAGAAGCCGGACTTACGCACGGGGCTCACCGCCTTGCGTCAGCACCGTCAAGGTGTCGGAGATTTTGGCGAACTGGGCCTCGGCGCTCTGGCCGCCCCGGTAGAGCTGGTGGTAGACCTGCCCGTCCCGGAGGAAGAGCACCCGCCCGGCGTGGCTGGCGGCCTTCACGGAGTGGGTGACCATAAGGATGGTCTGGCCCTCCCGGTTGATCTCTCCGAAGAGCTCCAGGAGATTGTCGGAGGCCCGGGAGTCCAGGGCCCCGGTGGGCTCGTCGGCCAGGACGATCTGGGGATCCGTGATGAGGGCCCGGGCCACAGCGCAGCGCTGCTTCTGCCCGCCGGAGACCTCGTAGGGGTACTTGGCCAGGATGTCGGCAATGCCCAGCTGCTCCGCGATGGGCTGGAGCTTCTTCCGCATCTCCCGGTAGTCCCGGCCCGCCAGAACCAGGGGCAGGAAGATGTTGTCCTGGAGGGAGAAGGTGTCCAGCAGGTTAAAGTCCTGGAACACGAAGCCCAGGTGGGACCGGCGGAAGGCCGCCAAGTCCCGTTCCCGGATGTCCGAGAGGGCCTTGCCATTGAGGAAGACCTCCCCGGCGGTGGGGCGGTCCAGGGCCGCCAGGATATTTAACAAGGTGGTCTTGCCGGAGCCGGACTCGCCCATGATGGCCACGTACTCCCCCGGCTCCACGGAGAAGTTCACGTCCGCCAGGGCGGTGACCTGCGCGCCGCCGAACCGGGTGGTGTAGATTTTTTGAAGGTGCTGTACTTCCAGCAGAGACATATCGGATTCCTCCTCTTGGGTGATGGCTCTATTGTATCAGGCCCGGGAACAGGATGCCATGGATTTGCCTTACAGTTTGGGGGCCGTGTCTTACAGTTTTGTAAGATACGGGCCGGGCGGGGAAAAATCAAGTTAAGAAACACTACCCAAACGGGGAAAAACGTGGTATGATATGATATTAGAGTTTTCGGGTCCCGTTCCTGGGGCCCAGACACGCTTTAAATAGGAAGGAAGGCGCGGCGCAATGTCGAAAAGCATACGGGCCCTGGCGGCGGCGCTGCTGCTGGCCCTGTCCCTTAGCGGCTGCGGCGGGTTCAACATTGAGTTCAACCCCGAGGAGCTCTACGCCCTGCCGGAGCTGCCCGCCAAGTACACGGAGCTGAACGCCCGGCTCAACGCCATCCTGGAGGACGGCGCGGAGTACGCGGCCCCCATGTCCGGGGCCAACATCCAGCCCGTCCAGCTGACGGACCTGGACGGCGACGGCCAGCAGGAGGCCATCGCCTTCTTCCGGAAGGCGGAGGACGAAAAGCCCCTGAAAATCTATATCTTCTCCGCCAAGGGGGACAGCTATGAGCAGTCCGCCGTCATCGAGGGCAGCGGCGCCTCCGTCTACAGCGTGGTGTACACGGACCTGGACGGCGACGGGCGGACAGAGCTCATCGTGGGCTGGCGGGTCAACGCCGAGCTGCAAGCCCTCTCGGTTTACGCCCTGGACGCCGCCGGGCCTCAGGAGCTGCTGCGTAGCGTCAGCTATGTCCGCTACGCCAGCATCGACCTGGACGGCGACGGCCTCCGGGAGCTGGTGGTCCTCCACGCCGACGAGGAGGGGGACGGCGTGGCCGACTGCTACGACTGGCGGAAGGGGACCCTGGCGGCCCAGTCCCCGGCCCGGATCTCCGTCACCATGGCGGAGCTGAGCCAGCAGGGCCGCCTGACCACCGGGACCTTGAAGGGCGGTACGCCGGCCCTCTTCGTCACCGGGGTGACCGAGCAGTCCGGCGCGGTCACCGACATCCTGGCCCTGCGGAACGGGGAGCTGACCAATATCGTCCTCTCTGAGGCCACCGGGGTCTCCGGAGAGATCGCCCCCTTCTACGGGCTCTATCCCATGGACATCAACGGCGACGGCTGGACGGAGGTCCCCGCCCCCGCCTCCTCCGACGGCGCGCCCCCCTTCCACCGGATCGATTGGCGGGCCTTCGGCCTGGACGGAGCGGGAGAGGCAGCGGCCGCCACCTATCACTGCGTGGAGGACGGCTGGTATCTCCAGCTGCCCGAGGCCTGGGTGGGCCGGGTGGAAACGGAGCGCAGCAGCGTGGGCGGCGACGCCGGCGTCACCTTCTACGTGCTGAACGAGGAGGGCGCCCGGGGCGCGGCCATCCTGCGGATCACCGCCCTCACCGGCACGGGCCGGGAGGTCCGGGCCACCCGGGGGAACCGCTTCCCCCTCAGCCGCCAGTCCGACGTGATCTACACCGCCGAGCTGCCGGAGTCCCCGCCCTGGGACCAGGCCATGACGGCGGAGGAGGTCCGGGAGGCCTTCAGCCTCATCGCCCGGGAGTGGATCCCCGGGGACAACTGAGGCGCATACTACGGAAAGGAACGGACGCCATGAAGAAAGTGTTGGTTTTAGAGGACGAGGCCAGCATCCGCGGCTTTATCGTCATCAACCTCCGCCGGGCCGGGTACGACGTTATCGAGGCCGAGAGCGGCGAGGAGGCCTTGGAGCGCCTCCGGGAGAACCCGGACGCCCGGGTAGCTCTGCTGGACATCATGCTCCCGGGGATCGACGGCTTCGAGGTCTGCCGCCGCATCCGGGCCACCAACAGCCGCATTGGCATCATTATGCTGACGGCCCGGTCCCAGGAGATGGACAAGGTGACGGGCCTCATGACCGGGGCCGACGACTACGTCACCAAGCCCTTCTCACCGGCGGAGCTCACCGCCCGGGTGGACGCCCTGGTCCGCCGCTCCGGCGGCGAGGAGCCCCCCCAGGTCACCGGGGAGCTGAGCCAGCCCCCCTTCCTGCTGAACACCCGGAACCGGACCCTGGAGAAGAACGGCCAGCGCATCAAGCTGACCCAGGTGGAGTACTCCATCATGCGGGTCTTCATGGAAAACCCCGGAAAGGCCCTCTCCCGGGAAGAGATTCTGGACATGGTCTGGGGCCGTGACTACTTCGGAGAGCTGAAGATCGTGGACGTGAACATCCGCCGCCTCCGGCTGAAAATCGAGGACAACGTGCAGAACCCCGCCTATATCACCACGGTCTGGGGCTACGGCTACAAGTGGGGGCTGTGACGGAATGGAGGCAATGGAAAAGGAGCAGCGGTGGAAATCCCTCCGCCTGCGGGGCCTGCGGCAGCGGTGGATCTTCAACTCCATCCTGCCCATCGGGACGCTGCTGGTGCTGGTGGTGACCCTGTTTTCGGCGGGCGTCTCCAACTACTATTACGGCACCATGCAGAAGGGCCTGGAGACCCGGGCCCAGGCCCTGGCCAACTCCTTCAACGAGTACTTCATGGACAACGGCTTCTCCAGCTACTATCAAAAAGCCGTCCAGTCCGCCGAGAGCTTCGAGGACAAGAACCGCATTGAGCTCCAATTCATCGGCTCCAGCGGGCGCATTCAGGTTTCCACCTCCGGCCTGACGGCGGGGACCTACCCGGGCACCGACGACATCCTGGAGGCCCTCCAGGGAACCGAGATGACCCCCACCCCCTACCAGGGCCGGGACCTGGAGACGGGAGAGGAGATTTTGGCGGTGTCCTGCCCCCTGACGGTGAATGGCCGGGTGGTGGGCGTCATGCGGCTGGTGACCTCCCTGCGGTCCGTGGACCGGCAGGTGATGTTCGTGGTCCTGGCCATTTTCCTCATCGCCCTCCTCTGCATGCTGCTGGTGGTGTTCTCCAACCTCCTCTTTATCAACAACGTGGTGGAGCCCGTGGCGGTGGTGACGGAGGCGGCCAAGCGCATTTCCGCCGGGAGCTACGGCACCCGGATTGAAAACAAGTACTCCGACGAGCTGGGGGAACTGGTGGACAACATCAACGACATGTCCTTAAAAATCAGCCAGAACGAAAAGATGAAGAGTGAGTTCATCTCCTCCGTCTCCCACGAGCTCCGGACCCCCCTCACCGCCATCAACGGCTGGGGGGAAACCATCCTGGAAGACGACCTCACCGACGACCCCGAACAGCTCCGCCGGGGCATCCGGGTCATCGTCAACGAGTCCAGGCGCCTGTCCACCATGGTGGAAGAGCTGCTGGACTTCTCCAAGATGGAGGACGGCCGCTTCACCCTCCAGATCGAGGACGTGGACCTCCAGGCGGAGCTGGAGGACGCCATCTTCACCTACCAGGAGCTCTTCCGCCAGGACGGCATCGCCCTGGAGTACCACCCCGGCGACGGGGACCTGCTGCCCCCTATCCGGGGGGACTCGGAACGGCTGAAGCAGGTCTTCTGCAACGTGCTGGACAACGCCGCCAAGCACGGCGGCGCGGGAAGAAGGATCACGGCCTCCATCAGTCAGGAGAGCGGCTGCCAGGTGGTCCGCATTCGGGACTACGGCCCCGGCATTCCGGAGGAAGAATTGCCCTTCGTGAAGCAGAAGTTCTACAAGGGCACCTCTCGGGCCCGGGGCAGCGGCATCGGCCTGGCGGTCTGCGACGAGATCATCGGCCTCCACGGCGGGACCTTCTCCATCGGCAACGCCGACGGCGGCGGAGCGGTGGTGACAATCCAGCTCCCGAGCCGGATTTAAAGAGGGGACTTCGTCCCCCCTTTAGATTCCCCCCACCAGTCTGCGGACTGGTGAGCGCGCCCAAGGCGCGCGAGTCAAGGTATTTTTGTGACGCGCATGTCGTCCCAAAAATAATTTAAATAAAACAAACGTTTGATTTTCAATCAAGCCTGTGTTATACTATACCAACGCATAGAAAGGAAATTCCATGGCAGAAGAAAAGAAATCCTGCGCCTTCCGCACCAGCATCGGCGGGCAGGCGCTTATCGAAGGCATCCTCATGCGGGGCCCGGAGAAACAGGCCATCGTGGTCCGGGACCAGGAAGGGAACCTGGTGGAGAAGGTGGAAACCCTCCGCTTCATCAAGGACCGTTACCCCATCCTGGGAGTCCCCCTCATCCGGGGAACGGTGAATTTCCTGGGCTCCATGGTCAATGGGGTCAAGGCCCTGATGTACTCCGCCGACTTCTACCCCGAAGAGGAGGTGTCCAAGCCCTCTAAATTTGAACTGTGGCTGGAAAAGCATCTCTCCAGCAAAAAGCTGGAGAGCGCTGTGGTGGCTCTGGCGGTGGTGCTGGGCGTGGGGATGTCCGTGTTCCTCTTCATGGTCCTGCCCACGCTGCTCACCGGAGGCATCCTGTATTTCTTTCCGGACTTCCCCCTCTGGGGACGGAATCTGATGGAAGGGCTTTTGAAGGTGGTCATCTTCATGGCCTACCTGATCCTCTGCTCCCGGCAGAAGGACATCTACCGGGTCTTCCAGTACCACGGGGCGGAGCACAAGACCATCTTCTGCTATGAGGCGGGCCTTCCTTTGACAGTGGAGAACGTCCGGGGCCAGCCCCGGCACCATCCCCGGTGCGGCACCAGCTTCCTGTTTGTGGTTATCTGCGTGTCCATTATTTTCTCCAGCATCTTCTTCGGCATCTGGCCCATCACCAACGCCTGGCTGCGGACGGCGGTCCATCTCCTCCTGCTGCCCCTGGTGGTGGGAGTGACCTACGAGTTCAACCGCTGGGTGGGGCGGCATGTCCAGGAGAGCCGCGTGGCCAAAATCCTGACGGCCCCAGGCCTCTGGATGCAGAACTTCACCACCAACGAGCCGGACGACGGGATGATCGAGTGCGCCATCCGGTCCTTGGAATTGGTGCTGCCCAGCGAGAAGGGCAAAGACGAGTGGTAAATAAAAATGGGGGCCCCCGCCAGAGCCCAGCGAAGCGGGTCCGGTGGGGAGAGGACGAGCAACGAAATGAGTGAGCCCTGCCGTATGCGGCAGGGCGAAAGATATGGAGTGTGCGAGGACGATGGCCATAACCTACAACGACCTATACCTGGACGTCCGCCGGCAGCTCCGGGAGAGCGGCGTGGAAGCCGCCACCCTGGAGGCCCGGGAGCTGGTGTGCTTCGGCACCGGCAAGAGCCGGGAGGAGCTGACCCGGGACAGCCGCTTGTACGCCTCCCCGGAGCGGGAGGCCCAGGTCCGGCGGCTGGTGGAGCGGCGCATGGCCGGGGAGCCCGTGGCCTACCTCATCGGCGAGTGGGAGTTCTACGGCCTCCCCCTGGACATCTCTCAGGACGTGCTCATCCCCCGGGCGGATACCGAGGTGCTGGCCGAGCAGGCCATCGCCTACATACAGACTCTGGGGGAATGCCGGGTGCTGGACCTCTGCGCGGGCAGCGGCTGCCTGGGACTGGCCATCGCCTCCCAATGCCCCCAGGCCCGGGTGATACTGGGAGAGATCGACGACAGCGCCCTGAAAATCTGCCGCCAGAACATCCGGCGGAACAGCCTCTCGGCCCGGGTGATGCCCGTCCAAATGGACGCCCGGGAGAAGCCCGCCCGGTCCCTGGGGGAATTCCAGTGCATCGTCAGCAACCCGCCCTATATTCCCACCGGGGACATCGACGGACTGGAACCCTCCGTCCGGGACTACGAGCCCCGCAAGGCCCTGGACGGCGGGGCGGACGGACTGGACTTCTACCGCGTCATCAGCGAGCAGTGGAAAGAGGCTTTGGTCCCCGGCGGGCGGCTGTACTTCGAGGTTGGCATCGGTCAGGCGGACGCGGTACTCCGGTTGATGCGAAGCCAGGGCTTCGGCGATCTGCAGATCATCAAGGACCACCACAAGATCCCCAGAGTGGTGCTGGGCACCCTCTGCCAGGAGATTTGAAAGGAGAAGCGTCATGGAGAAACGGCTCTACAAGATCAACTAGGGCAAGATGGTGGACGGCGTCTGCGGCGGCATCGCCCAGTACTTCGGCCTGGACCCCACCCTGGTTCGGCTGGCCTGGATTGTCTTCACCGCCATGGGCGGCAGCGGCATCATCGCCTACATCCTCTGCGCCGCTATCTTTCCCCGGGAACCAGAGGAGTTTTAATTAGCTTTAAAAAGTATTTTATAAATTACCTATATAACTATTCAGGAGGAAATCAGCATGGCAAAGGATAAAGCGCCCCTGCCCACCGCGGCCCCGGCGGCGGACAAGAAAAAGGCCATCGACAGCGCCATGAGCCAGATCGAAAAAATGTACGGCAAGGGCTCCATCATGCGCCTGGGGGACCGGACGGCCCTGAACGTGGAGTTCATTCCCACCGGCTCCCTGGCCCTGGACGTGGCCCTGGGCATCGGGGGGCTCCCTAAGGGGCGCATCATCGAAATCTACGGGCCGGAGTCCTCCGGCAAGACCACCCTGGCCCTCCACGTGGTGGCCGAGGCCCAGAAGCGGGGCGGCGAGGTGGCCTTCGTGGACGCGGAACACGCCCTGGATCCCACCTACGCCCATGCCCTGGGCGTGCGGGTGGAAGATATGCTGATCTCTCAGCCGGACACCGGCGAGCAGGCCTTGGAGATCACCGAGGCCCTGGTCCGCTCCGGGGCCATCGACGTGATCGTGGTAGACTCCGTCGCCGCCCTGGTGCCCCGGGCGGAGATTGAGGGCGAGATGGGCGACAGCTACGTGGGCCTCCACGCCCGGCTGATGAGCCAGGCCCTGCGGAAGCTGACGGGCGCCATCGGCAAAACCAACACCATCGTCATCTTCATCAACCAGCTCCGGGAAAAGGTGGGCGTCATGTACGGCAACCCCGAGGTCACCACCGGCGGCCGGGCGCTGAAGTTCTACGCCTCCGTCCGCATCGACGTGCGGCGGATCGAGGCCATCAAAAACGGCAGTGAGCTCATCGGCAACCGGACCCGGGCCAAGGTGGTAAAGAACAAAATGGCGCCCCCCTTCCGGGAGGCGGAGTTCGACATCATGTACGGCGAGGGCATCGTCCGGGAAAGCGAGCTCATCGACCTGGGCGTCAAGCTGGACCTGGTGCAGAAGGCGGGCTCCTGGTTCTCCATGGGCGAGACCCGCATCGGCCAGGGCCGGGAGGCGGCGAAGAAGTACCTCCAGGAGAACCCGGAGATCCGGGACCAGCTGGAGGCGGACATCCGCAAGAACTTCGACAAGCTTATGAGCAATCAGGCCCGGGTGGCCGCCAAGGCCGCTGGCCGGGCGGTGGACGTCAGCGCCGACGACTTCGACGACTCCGGCGAGTCCGACGGATGATGCGGATTGAGCGGATCGAGGCGTCCAAGCACAAAAAGGGCCGGGTCCTGGTCTTCCTGGAGGACGGGGCCTGTTTGAAGATCACGGAGCAGGAGCTGCTGGACTTCGGCCTCCGCTCCGGGGATGAGCTGGACGGCGATACCCTGGCCCGGCTGAAGGAGGCCGCGGGCGTCTCCAACACCCGGGCCGCCGCCGCGGACCTCATCGGCAAACGAGCCATGAGCCGGAGGGACCTGGAGCGAAAACTCCAGGAAAAGGGCGCCAGCGAGGCCGAAGCCCGCTACGCCGCTGAGTGGCTGGAGGCCATCGGGGCCCTGAACGACCGGGAGTACGCCGCCGCCCTGGTCCGGCATTACTCTGGGCTGGGTTACGGGCCTGCCCGGGTCCGGGAGAAGCTCTATGAGAAAGGGGTCCCCCGGGAGCTCTGGGACGAGGCCCTGGAGGAGCTTCCCGCCGATGGCGGGCAGGTGGAGGCGTTTCTCCGGAGCAAGCTCCGGGGGCGGGTCCCCGATGAAAAGGAAAAAAGGCGTTTGACCAACGCCTTGCTCCGCAGGGGGTTCCCCTGGGGGGAGGTAAAAAGCGCCTGGCGGCGGATGGGGGAGGAAATAGAACAAGAGGATTAATCCTCTTGGCTCCCTGCCCTTGCTGGGGCGGGGCTGGTACTCGCCCTGACGGGCGGGGCGGACTGGATACCAGCGATGGCTGGTTCATTGCACCCCCCATTCTCTCTTTTGCGAAAAGAGAGAATGCGCCGTGCACGGTGGAAGAGAGAAAACGAGGGGCGCGGCTGGAGTGCCTCCGGTTTCACGAATGTCTTCTGCCCGCGGCGTAGTTTTGGCGGGGGTTTTGGTGGTTGACGCATGGTCTGATCTTCCATCCTCGCTGCCGCTAATCTGGCGGTTGCGGGAGTCCCCCGCTATCACTGTTCCAACGGTTCCAAAAGCTCCGCCATTAGCTGCGCACCAAAGCGGACGCCCATATAGAAGGATTCCTCCGCCTGTTTGTTCGCTAGGGCTTCAATGCTGGGCACTAAGGCCTCTGCGACTTTTTCCTCCACGACCCTGAGCTGAGTCGCGATTTTCTGCTCCTCCACACACTGGGGGTTTTCCAGGCAGGAGAGCGTCGCAAGCATGAGGGGGCCGTCGTGGTATATTTGGGCCAAAATATTTGACATAATGAAATCCTCCTATTGTGTTTGTTCCTATAAGTAGAGTATACTCCACTTATAGGAACATGTCAAGGTACAATTTTATGAAAACTACACTTTTACTAAAAGATAGAGTATATCAGCTGCGAAAGGCTGAGGGGCTGACCCAACAACAGTTAGGAGAAGTTCTGGGGCTTACACATAAATCCATCAGCATGCTGGAAAGCGGCGGGCGCAGTACCACTATTGACAAGCTGGTAATTTTAGCGGAGCATTTTCACGTCTCCACGGACTACCTGCTTGGCATCACGGACGACCCCACGTGGCGGGGGCCGGAGGAGTGATCTGACAGGGGATCGAGCTACAGCTCAGCGCCAGGTTAGCGGCAGCGAGGAGGGCGGGACAGTCCATGCATCAACCGCCAAAACCCCCGCTTGCACCCCGCCGCGGGCAGAAGACATGCGTATCAAACAGTCGGCACGTCTTGCGCGCCCCTCGTTTTCTCTCTTCCACCGTGCACGGCGCATTCTCTCTTTTCGCAAAAGAGAGAATGGGGGGTGCAATGAACCAGCCATCGCTGACATCCAATTCCCCGCCCAAACGGGCGACTACAAGAAAGGGGGCACATCATGCCCTACAAGGTATATTTCCTCTCCCTCGGCTGCGCCAAAAACCAAGTAAACTGCGAACAGATGATGTCCCTAACCCAGGCCGCCGGCCATGAGCTGACCGCATCCCCCGCCGGGGCGGACGTCGCCGTGGTGAACACCTGCGGCTTCCTGGCCTCCGCCTGTGAGGAGGCCATCGGCCACATCCTGGAGCTGGCGGAGCTGAAACGGGCCGGGGGGCTGAAAAAGATCCTGGTCACCGGCTGCATGGCCCAGCGCTACAAGGCCGACGTGCTGGAGGAGCTGCCGGAGATCGACGGCGTCCTGGGCACCGGCAGTTACGGCGACATTGTGCAGGCCATTTCTGAGGTCATGGAGTCCGGCCTCCGGCCCTGCCACCTGGGGAACATCCACACGGCCCCCCAGAACGGCCCCCGCATCCTCTCTACCCCGCCCTGGTACGCCTATCTGCGCATTGCCGAGGGCTGCGACAACCACTGCGCCTACTGCGTCATCCCCTCCCTCCGGGGCAAGTACCGGAGCCGCCCCATGGGGGAGCTGCTGGACGAGGCGGCGGAGCTGGCTTCCGCCGGGGTGAAGGAGCTGCTGGTCATCGCCCAGGATATCACCCGCTACGGCACGGACCTGAACGGGAAACACCAGCTGGCCGCGCTGCTGCGGGAGCTCTGTAAACTGGACTTCCACTGGATCCGGCTCCACTACCTCTACCCCGACGAGATCACGGAGGAGCTGATCGACGCCATCGCGGCGGAGCCGAAGATCCTGCCCTATCTGGACATTCCCATCCAGCACTGCAACGACGGCATTTTGAAGGCCATGAACCGCCGGGACACCAAGGAGTCCATCCGGGCGCTGTTCAAGACGCTCCGGGAGCGCATTCCCGGCCTGGTGCTGCGGACCAGCCTCATCGCCGGCCTGCCCGGGGAGGGGGAGGCGGAGTTCGAGGAGTTGTGCGCTTTCCTGCGGGAGCAGAAGATCAAGCGGGCCGGGGTGTTCCCCTTCTCCCCGGAGGACGGGACCCGGGCCGCGCGGATGGAGCACGTGGACGCGGAGGAGGCCGCCCGCCGGGCGGAAATCGCCGTGGACGTGCAGTCCGACGTCATCGACGAATATAACGAATCCGTCCTGGGAGCGGAATGGGAGATCCTCTGCGAGGGCTTCGACGGCCAGGCCCAGATGTTTTACGGCCGGAGCTACGCCGAGTCCCCGGAGATTGACGGACGTGTCTGGTTCTCCGCGGAGGAGGAACCGGAGCCGGGGGATTTCGTCACCGTCCGCCTCACCGGGGTTATGGACGGCGAGCTCACCGGAGAGCGGGTATGAAAAGCCCCCTGACCGAGATCCCCGGCGTGGGAACCCGCATCGCCGCCGTCATGGAGGCCCTGGGCCTCCGGGAGGTCTCGGATCTCCGGGGCCGGGACCCGGAGGAGCTGTATCTCCGGGAGTGCGCGATGAAGGGCTATCAGGAGGACCGCTGCGCCCTGTACGTCTGGCGGGCGGCGGTGTACTACGCGGACCACGAAACCAGGGACCCCGAGAAGCTGAAATGGTGGTACTGGAAGGACAAACCCTATCCTGAGGAGGAGGACCTATGAATCTGCCCAACAAATTGACCATGCTCCGCATCATCCTGACGCCCATTTTTCTGGCGGTGCTGTACTGGGGCTTCCCCGGCGCGGACTATGTGGCTTTAGCGATTTTCATCATCGCCAGCGTCACGGACCTGCTGGACGGGAAGATCGCCCGGAAGTACAACCTGGTGACGGACTTCGGCAAGTTCGCCGACCCCCTGGCGGACAAGATCCTGGTGGTGGCGGCCATGCTGTGGTTCGTGGAGTGCGGCCGGATGCCCGCCTGGATGGTGATGATTGTCATCACCCGGGAGTTTGCCGTCAGCGGGCTCAGGATGATCGCCTCGGACAACGGGCGGGTGATTGCCGCCGGGTGGTCCGGAAAGGTGAAAACGGCTTCGACGATGGTCTGTATCGTGGTGATGCTGGCTCTGGGGGGCGTGCTGACCGCTTACCGGGCGGGGGAAAACCTGACCGCCGTGCCTTGGGACCAGTATATTTCGTGGATTGATACCATTTGCGTTTGGATCATCACCCTGACGACCCTGTATTCCGGTGTGGAATACTTCGTGAAAAACAAGGATGTTATCCGTTCTGCTTGAGCGGTATGCAAAAAGCCCCGCTGTCTTTAGGTAGGTGTCCGTAAAACAGTAATCTGAGAAAATTACATTCACGGCATCTGTCAGGCAGGATTGGGCGAACAAAAAGAGGGCAGAGAATGGGAATTCATCCATTCTCCGCCCTCTTTTTACATTTAGGCCGCCTGTTTACCTCTTTTTTCGCTTCCGCCTCTGCGGGGCAGGAACCTTGCCCCGCCTGCTGATATGCTTCTTCATGTGCTCGGACTTGTTCAGAATTCCTATCAAAGTCACAAATTCTTCTTTCGTCAATGAATCATAGTCAATCTCAAGCTGCGACAGGAGTGCTCTTACTATTTTTTCCTCCTTACTCCCTTCACAGTTGAGAGCCGCTTCCAGTTGACGTACTGCTTTCTCTGCCGGTGACTCCGTATCAGCGTCAGCGGTAGTGGCATCGGATTTGTGCGCCTCTCGAATATCCCGAATGATGGGCCGCAGATCCTCAAAAATCACATGAGCGAAGTAATCATCCTCATCTATCTGGGCCAACTCCAACGTGCGCATATTCAAATCATTGTCATCCAGGCCCGCACGTTCCATCAATACTTTGCGCTCGGTTTTGAGAGCGGTGTTGTTATTGCGGATGTGCATGCTGGCAATCCGGTCAACATATATTTCCAGGTCAAGCATAAACCGCCGGAAGTCACCGTGGGCGGCAAGCTCACAGAGCAGCCGGTTGTTAATCCTGCCGCTTTTTAATAGCTCGATCATTTCATCACTCAAACGCAGATCATTCAAATCTGCGTTTGGGTGATTTTTCATAACTGACAAGCCCAGCAGGTAGTCCGTAGTCACACCATAGAACTCCGCCAGTCTGACAACAGCCCAGTGGCTGATGTCTTTTGTGCCTTCTGCTTCATAGCTGCCCAGCGCGGATTTTGAAATGCCGGTCTGCTTCTCAAGCTGTTCCAGCGTCAGCTTCCAATCCTTCCGCAATTCCCAAAAACGCTCGTGCATGCTCTGCTTAGCGTCATCCATATCATTCCCTCCTCTGCAATTATACCGTCTCTTTCGTCATTTTACAACAGTTTCCAGTAATATTCTGTCGAAGAAAGACGGCATTTCCAAGAGCGCGGAAATTTGTCCGTTTCGGGGCCGATTTCCTACCTCTTGGGTATACGGGAAAAGGGACATAAAACCGCTATAATTTTAAGTGTCTGGTAGAGACGTGAACATTGACAAGTGCATGACCGTCCGAATGGGATATGTCCCCCGGCGAAGTGCGCCGCGACTGCCGCAAGGCACGAGCGCACCAGAGGGGACCGCACGCCGCCGCAAATGGGGGCAGGAACAGCTTTCGGGGAGAACGGCAGAAGAATCAGCCTTAAAATCAAGGTTTGCTTTCAATCCATGTGAAAACAGCGAACAAACGAAACTTTTTGTACTGCAATCCATACGAAACAACGACGCGCCCAACGGCGAACACAGTACGCCGTCCCGTTTGGGTTTTCACGGTTCAGCATGAAGTCACGCCAAACCGTGAAATGCAAAGTGCGTCCCCGTGGACAGGGCTTCACGGGCGGCGGCTCTGTCGGATGAACGCACATCAATCAATCGCACCCGCCAGCACACCATATCCGCTGTTGCAGGAATGGGATACGCTGACAGGCGAACACCAAAACATTTCAATTTGAAGGAGGATAAACATGGACACCAGAAACCAAATCAAATCGTACATTGTCCGGGAGGGCATGACCATGGCCGACCTTGTAGAGAAGCTGGCCGACCAGTACGGATGGAGCGCCAGCGTCCCCAATCTCTCCGGCAAACTACGCCGGGATTCCCTGCGCTACCGGGAGGCCGTGGAGCTGGCTGACGCGCTGGGATATGATATTGTCTGGCAGCGCCGGAGGGAGGTACGATAACCATTCCCAATACATACGGCTACATCCGGGTGAGTACCCGCGATCAGAACGAGGACCGACAGTTAATTGCCATGCGGGAGTTGTCCATCCCGGAGAAGAATGTCTTTCTGGACAAGCAGTCTGGCAAGGATTTTGAGAGGCCCCAATACAAGAAGCTGGTCAGAAGATTGAAGCCGGACGATTTGCTCTACATCAAGAGCATCGACCGGCTGGGGCGCAACTACGGCGAGATTCTGGAGCAGTGGCGGATTCTGACCAAGGAGAAGGGCATCGACATTGTGGTGCTGGATATGCCGCTGTTGGACACCCGCAGGGGCAAGGACCTGATGGGGACCTTCCTCAGCGATATTGTCCTGCAAGTGCTGTCCTTCGTGGCGGAGAACGAGCGCACCAACATCCGCCAGCGGCAGGCGGAGGGCATTGCGGCGGCAATGGCCAGGGGTGTGAGGTTTGGCAGACCGCCCAGGCCCTTGCCGGAGAACTATCACAGTGCCTACCAGCGGTGGAAAGCCGGAGCGATCACCGGCACAGCGGCAGCAAGGGAGTGTGGGATGCCGCTGTCCACCTTCCGCTACCGGGCGGAGATTTACGAAAAGGCCAAGTTGTTGTAAGGGGGCTTTTTTACAAGAATGTGTACTTTTTTGTAAATCGGCCTTGCTTTTTAGATAAAGTAAGAATACCATATAAATCGCATAGTTTCAATACTTTGACAAGAATTTTTAAGAGTCCAAATCCCTTTACAGGAACGTACACTTTACAGTCAGGAAAGGAATGGTGGCAAATATGAGAAAAAGGGTTCTATCACTAACGTTGTGTCTGTGCATGGTGTTGACGTTGTTGCCGGGGACGGCGTTTGCGGCAGATGAGATAGCGTCCGGGACTTGTGGCGCTAACTTGACCTGGACACTGGATAGCGGTGGTACTCTGCGTATCACGGGAACCGGGAAAATGAGTAATTATAGCGCAGAGCATTATCATAAAAATGATATTCCCAGTGAATATGGCGACGATGAAATTTGGGTTGATGGTATATGGTATTATCACATAACCAGCCCTTGGTTCTCGCACCACAAGGATATTAAGCACCTCGTAATTGAGGACGGTGTAACCAGCATTGGAAAGTACGCATTTTGCGCCTGTGAAAGTATTCAGGATGTAACCATGCCCACCAGTTTAGTCAACATTGGAAATCTGGCGTTTTGGAGTTGTAGTAGTATATCCCGCATAAAAATTCCAGATGGTGTAACTCATATTGGATCGCAGGCCTTTTTGCAGTGTAAAAACTTAATTCGTGCCGATGTTGCGGATAGTGTTACAACAATCGGAGACGGCGCATTCAGTGACTGTTCTCAGTTATATGTGGTAAATATCCCCCAAAATTTGATAACTCTTGCATCCGGTATCTTTTCGGATTGTACAGCTTTGGAACACATTGCGATTCCAAATGGAATAACCACCATTAGCCAACTCGCATTTGCTGGGTGTTCAAATTTGAAAAGTGTAAACATACCAGACAGTGTAACTGCTATCGGTGAACGCGCATTTTCGGATTGCACAAGTCTGCCTAGTATCAGTATTCCAGACAGTGTTACGACTTTTTTTATCAATAATGATGGATGGATAGCGGATGACATCAGCCATTCTCCGTTCAGCAATTGTACAAGTATGACCGAAATTCGTGTAGATGCCAATAATCCAGCCTATATGGCGGTTGACGGCATCTTGTATAACAAAGAAAGAACCATCCTAATCAGCTATCCCGCCGGAAAGTCTGGGAGTACGTTTACTGTACCAGGCAGTGTTTCTGACATTTCCTGGCTCGCATTTTCTGGTGCTTCAAATCTGACTCAAGTTGTACTCCCAGAAGGAATAACGGAAGTCGGGTTTTACACATTTCAGAATTGCACAAGCCTAAGAAGCATTATCATTCCAGAAGACGTCACTGTATTGAGTTTTAATGCGTTCAAAAATTGCACCAGTTTAGAAAGTATCACAATCCCCAAAAGTGTAACATACATAGATACAAGTACATTTGACAATTGCAAAAAATTGACAATCTATTGTTACAAAGATTCTTATACACACCAATTTGCACAGAATGAAAACATTCCATACATGCTTTTGGATGACCCAGATAAACCGTCTCCGGAACAAAAGGTTTCTATTCGGTCTGTTTCCCTGACAAGAGATGGTGCAACCTCTGATTTATTGGGCCAAGCTGCGGAATTTGAATACGGCTCCATAGAAACCGCTCAGATATCTGTGGAAACAGACTGGGGAGATGGAGAGTCTGGACAGATATTTTTAATTCAGAGTAGAGATAAGTACATCGAGTTTCCGGTAACAGATATTGTTCCCGGCAGGATATTCGAGCCCAATCGTTCTGTTTACGTTATTGCCACTGATGCGGATGCCAGCAAACTGCTGGACTGGAAGGAAACAAAGCTCCAAATTGTACAAGCAGCACCACCGGGTACGCCGCAGATTTTTATTTCTCCCAAAACCCTTGACCTTTCTATTGGCAAGACAGAAGCGGTTACAGTAACCACTATCCCGGCGGGGGCGCGGTACACCCTCACCAGCAGCGGTCCGGAGATTGTATCCATCTCCGGCAATACGCTGACCGCGCAAAAACTGGGCCGGGTGGAAATTACCGCAGCATTGGCAGACTACCCCACCGTACAGGCGGTATGCAGTGTTGCCGTAAAAGAGGGCTATGATGATTTGATGTGCGCCATTGCGGCCTGCCAGCTTTCCTATGAGGATGAGCTGACCCGCTACGGCTTCGGGGCCACCGTCGAAACCTTTGCCGATGCCGCAATTGGGCCGGATCGAACCCTTTGGAACTGGGCGGTTTGGGATGCGCCGCTGTCCGATTTCTATCAAGATGTGCTGGGTGATTGGAAGATTGTCAACGTTGTTTCCAAGCCGTCTGGGCTTTTCGCCGTCGCGCTGGACAACGCGGAGCGGAATCAGAGAATCATTGCGTTCCGGGGGACGGAATCACCCAAGGATGTTTGGGAGGATATTGAATTTGCGGTGCTGAACAAGCTGCCGGAACAATTTTCGGACGCGGTGGATTTTTACAAGAGAAGCATCGGGGACGGACGGCAGATTCTGCTGACGGGGCACTCCCTGGGCGGCGCGATAGCCTGCTATATCTCGCTGCTGACCGGAGAGCGGGCGGAGCTGTTCAACGGGGCGAACGGCCTCATTATGGAGGACGCCTATTTCGCTGGTGGAGAGGAGATTTACAAGCATTTCCATAGCGCAGACAACTGGAATTTTACTAATCATGTGACGGAAAGTAAAAACACCGCTTTTCAGTTCTCTCTGGGGACAGCCACATTTAATGAAGCGGTTGCTTACCCCAATGCGGACAGTCTTCCAGTTGAAATCCACGCACCTGCTATCACCGCAACCACCGGGGCGGTAGGAAAAAACAGTTGTCACGACCTCTGTTCCATGCTGGAATATGATCGCTCCTCCGGAAGGTTT
Organism: uncultured Oscillibacter sp.; assembly: GCA_947244595.1. GTDB lineage: Bacteria > Bacillota > Clostridia > Oscillospirales > Oscillospiraceae > Oscillibacter. Next base: position 42,793 of record CAMXKT010000002.1, read on the forward strand.
TGGCTGACGCAGAGTACGCCATATCGTCAAACACTGCCTAAAGTCCGTCAGTTTGAAATGACAAGGGTAGATGGGTTAGCTTTTATAGAAAACGCATTGAATTTTGTCAAAACTCCGCTATGGCTGGATGCCCTCTCACTGGCTCTGAAGCAGTGTGAGATTATCAGCAATCAGGATCATTTGCAAATACGTTTCAGCTTCGGTTCTTCCGGCGATGATGAAATTATAGACAAAAATCTCATAGAGCAGGTGGTTTTGCTTGGCGGCGACGGAAATGACTATCTCGTTGGCGGCAGTATCAATGACGTTTTGGTGGGTGGACTAGGCAAGAACGCGATGGACGGCGGGCCGATGAACGATTTATATATCGTGACCGGAACAAGCGACCAGTATATCAACGACTGCTCCGGACAGGATGACATTTATATTCCGAGCAGAGTGCGCGTTTTATCTTTTGGGGAAGCAGAAGGTAAGGTAGATCAATATTATGCTCTGACTTTAAGCAACGGCCAAAAAGTCATGCTGAACAAAAATCGAAAGCAGGATGACCGCACCCGATTCCGCGTCTATTCTATGGACGGCACTTTCTGTGGCTCGTATCGAACGGGTCAGGAAGAACCGAAACCCAGGATGATGGCTTCGGTTATGGGTAACGAAATTCTTGAATCCACAGACGGCCTTCCGATTACGACCTTGGAGTTTTCCGGGCGGGACTTGATTTTGGAAATTCAAGATAATACCGGAAATTCTGTTGGGACAGTAAATACAGCAGTAGATTCATTCCCTCTGTACAAATCCTACGGATATTTTTATTATGACCAGCAGGGAGAAACTCTGCGGGCGCATTTATTCGGCGGCAGCGGGGAGGTCAAAGTATCTTCCGCTTCCCCTACCGCACAAGCAATAAACTGCACATCCATTTTTCATGCAGTAGATGACGATTTGCCATTGAAGCGATTTACTGCTAGGATTGAGTTGCAGACCTCCGAAACAATCCTAACGCCGTCTTGTGTTGTGGAAGAACCCTCCGTGCCCTTCAAGGTCATGGACAGCAGCGGAAACACCCAGGAGATTCCCGCAAAAACGGAGGATTTGACCGTTTCTAAAGATCCAAATGACCCCGACCAGCCATCACAAGGCGGTACGTCAGGCAATACTTCTGGCCCTGGCGGAGGGAACATCAGCACATATACTGTCACAGTGGAGAAGCCGGAACATGGTAAAGTGACCTCTAACCGCACCAATGCCAGCAGTGGCAGCACCGTCACCCTGACGGTCACGCCGGACAGCGGCTATGTGCTGGACGCCCTGACCGTCACTGACGGCCGGGGCAGCGAGATCAGGCTGACCACCCAGGGCGGCGGGAAGTACACCTTCACCATGCCTAGCAGGGCCGTGACCGTGAAAGCCACGTTCGCCCCCCTGCCGGACGATACGCAAAAGCTTTGTGACGGCGGCGCGGATTGCCCCTCTCGTGGCTTCACCGATCTTGACTCCGTGGGGACATGGTATCATGAAGCGGTGGACTATGTGCTGCGGAACGGGCTGATGGGCGGCTATGGCAACGGAACTTTTGGCCCCAACGACAATCTTTCCCGCGCCCAATTTGCCCAAATTCTCTTTAACAAAGAGGGCAGGCCAGTAGTCAATTACCTGCTACAATATGGCGATGTGGCGACCGGCGCATGGTACACCGAGGCGATCCGCTGGACTACCAGCCGGGGCATTGTGGGCGGCTATGGGAACCGGATGTTCGGCCCCAACGACAACATCACCCGTGAGCAGTTGGCCGTCATGCTCTGGCGGTATGCCGGAAGCCCCGCTGCCACTGATAAAGAGCTGCACTTCACCGACGTGGACAAGGCCAGCGGCTACGCTCTGGAAGCCCTGCGCTGGGTTGTGGAGAACGGCATTTTGAACGGCTACGGAGACGGGCGGTTAGGCCCCCGGGGGCAGGCCACCCGCGCACAAGTGGCGCAGATGTTGAAGAATTATCTGGAAAGCTATCAGTAGACGGACCGGAACGGCGCACTTCTATACATGGTCTGCGACCATGTATCGTGCGCTCTGCGAGGCCACGGCCCGGACTTCCGAAAGTCCGGGCCGTTTGCGTCGCTACGCTTCGTACAAGGGGCTGTGCCCCTTGCGCCGCTTCGCGGCTATCCCTGCACCCCTGCTGAAACGTGACACCCGCTCTGCGACTGTCACGTTTCAACGGGGCAAAATCGAACACTGTACCCCTGACCGTTTACCGGACACACCCGGTAAGCGGTTTTTTATGTCCAAAATTCAAAAACAAAGGAGGCAAACAGCATGAAAAAATCACGAGAGCAGTTGGAGAAAGAACGGGACGAGGCCATTGCCAAACGGGAGCAGTACCGGCACAAATGCCATCGTTTGGAGAACCGTGTCCGCTACTACACCGAGGGCGAGCGGAAGAAGCGAAACCACAGGCTTATCGTCCGTGGGGCCGACGTGGAAAGCGTTGCCCCGGAGGTGCGCGGCATGAGCCAAGCAGCTTTCCGAAAGCTGGCGGAGCAAATCTTTTCCCTGCCGGAAGTTTCTGCTCTGGTCAGGCGCATGATTGACCAGCAGGAGGGCGGATAATTGGCCCTGTTCCATCTCCACGTCACCCAGGTCAAGCGGAGCGCGGGACAGTCTGTTGTCACGTCCGCCGCCTACCGCGCCGGGGAGAAACTGTATAGCGAGTATTACGGCGAGGTCAGCGACTACACCCACAAGGGCGGCGTGGTCTGCACAGACATTCTCCTGCCGCCCCAGGCCCCCGCCGAGTACCAAGACCGCGCCACCCTTTGGAACGCCGTGGAGAAGGCCGAGCGCGGCAAGAAAGCCCAGCTTGCATATAGCTTTGACATTGCCTTGCAGAACGAATTTTCTTTGGAGGAAAACATCGCTCTTGCAAGGCAATTTGTTTCGGAGCAGCTTGTGGGCCGGGGCATGATTGCCGACTTCGCCATCCACCAGCCGGACAAGGAGGACGGCGGTATTCCGAACCCCCACTTTCATGTCCTCTGTCCTATCCGGCCCATCGAGGAAAGCGGTAAATGGGGCTTTAAGCAACGGCGTGTCTACCGTCTGGACGAGGACGGGAACCGCATCATGGGCGAGGACGGCAAGCCCCTCTTTGACGCTGTTCCCACCACCGACTGGGGAAGCCCGGAAACGCTGGAACATTGGCGGGAGGCGTGGGCCGCTATGGTGAACGCCAAGTTTGAGGAAAAGGGTCTGACGTGCCGCATCGACCACCGCTCCTATGAGCGGCAGGGGCTTGACATATTGCCCACTGTTCATGAGGGCGTGGCCGTCCGCCAGATGGAGGCCAGGGGCATTTCCACCGATAAGGGCGATTGGAACCGCTGGGTGAAAGCGGCCCGGAAAATGCTGAGCGATCTTCGGAAGAAAATCGCTGGACTGACCGACTGGATTAAAGCCGTGAAGGACGAATTGAGCAAGCCCCAGGCCCCGACTCTTGCTGCCCTGCTGACTGGCTACTATGAGGGCAGGAACGCCGGAGCGTGGAGCCGCAATGCCAGGATTGGAAATCTCAAAAGTTTTGCCGAGGTGGTCAATTATCTGACAGAGAATGATTTGCTTACGCTGGAAGATTTGGAGGCCTGCCTCGCTCTCCGTAATGAGCAGACGGAGGCCGTCAACGATTCTCTGAAAGCTATGTCGGCCCGGAAGAAGGAGGTAGCGGATTTGCTTCACTTGGTTGACCTCTACCGGGAAACCAAACCCATCTACGACAAGTGGAAAGCCATCAAGTGGAAGGGCCAGCGGGAGAAATTCGAGTTGGAGCATGAGGGCGAGCTGCGGACATTCCACATGGCCCGCCGGAAGCTGGACAAGCACCGTTCCCCAGAGGATAAAATCCCCGTCCAGGCGTGGCGGCAGGAGTTGGCGGAGATACAGCAGAAGTACCCCGCTGAGTATGAGCGGTACAAGCCTCTGCGTGACGATCTGAAAAAGCTACGGCAGGTGAAAAGCTGTGTGGACACCGCTCTGCGCCAGCAAGAGCAGACAAAGCAGAAACGACGGGAGGCAGAGCAGGACCGCTGACATTATGCTTTTTAACGTGGCGGAAAAATTTTCCGTCACGTCAGCACAGTAGGTAAACCGCATTTTGCGGCTCACCAAATCAAACTGCGCTGGGCGCAGTTTGATTTTAGCAGGCAGCTCTGGTGGTGGTCAAAATGTCCGCCACCTCCCTGAGAAATCAAAGGCGAAATGCGCCTTTGATTTTGCGTATGCTGATACAGTCAATTTCAAGATTGCATTTTGCAATCTTGAAATCAGAACGAAAACTTTTCGTTCTGGTCTGCATCAGAATGCCGCCGACCACCGGGCCGCATTAACGTCACCGCCAAAATTTCAATCAGACTTGCACTTTGCAATTCTGATTTTAACGCCAAGTGCATTTTGCACCCCACGTTTGTATCCATGAAATCAAAAGTGCAAAATGCACTTTTGATTTCACAACTTTGAAGATTTGAAAGGAGAGCCTATGAGCAATGACGCTTTGAAAATCAATAAAAACGGACATATCCATGTGAAAAACCTTTCAGCCTATTGGATTCCTGAACTAACCGCCGCAGAGGTCATCGCCGGAACGCTCTATACGGTCACAGGTAGCTATGAGGGGACCGAGAGCTTTCTACGTAAACTGGAGCGTATTACCGCTAAAAATTTTGCCGAAAAGCTGGAGGATTCTGAATGACAAACGCCCCTGCCTCTGCTATAATGAAGTCAACCAATCCTGTACTGACAGTTGCTCCCTTGAAGGAGGATACAGAAATGTTTGGAGCAACGAATAAAATCACCGCCCTCTACTGCCGGCTGTCTCAAGAGGATGAGCGGTCAGGGGAATCCTTGTCGATTGAGAATCAAAAGGCCATCTTACTCCAATACGTTAAAGACCACCATTTTCCAAACCCGGTGTTTTTTGTGGATGACGGTGTAAGTGGTGTGACCTATGACCGCCCTGGCTTCCAGGCAATGCTGGCGGAGATTGAAGCGGGGAATGTGGCTGTCGCTATCACCAAGGACCTCTCCCGGCTGGGCCGGAACTCCGCATTAACCGGGCTCTACACTAACTTCACCTTCCCGCAGAACGGCGTCCGGTTTATCGCCATCAACGACAACTATGATACCATCGACCCCAACAGCGTGAACAATGATTTTGCCGGGATAAAGAACTGGTTCAACGAATTTTATGCCAGGGATACCAGCCGCAAAATCCGGGCCGTTCAGAAAGCGAAGGGGGAACGGGGAGTACCGCTGACGGTCAATGTCCCCTATGGCTACGTGAAGGACCCGGAGAATCCGAGCCGCTGGCTGATTGACCCGGAGGCTGCCCAGGTAGTACAGCGTATTTTCCGGATGTGTATGGAGGGACGAGGTCCACAGCAGATTGCTAACCAACTTCGGGCCGATAAGGTGCTGACCCCCACCGCCTACAAGAAGCAGCAGGGACGCAGCACCCCGAATCCCACCCCGGAGAACCCCTATGGCTGGGGTGACAGTTCGGTTGTCAAAATCCTGGAACGCCGGGAGTACACGGGCTGTACTGTCAATTTCAAGACCTATTCCAACTCCATTTGGGACAAGAAGCAAAGGGAGAATCCAATTGAAAAGCAGGCGATCTTCCCCGGCACTCATGAGCGTATCATCGAAGACGACGTGTTTGAGAAGGTCCAGGTGATCCGTCAGCAGAGACACCGCATGACCCGCACTGGCAGGAGCAGTATCTTTTCCGGGCTGGTCTACTGCGCCGACTGCGGCTCTAAGATGCAGTACGGTTCTTCCAACAACGGCGATTTTGCCCAAGACTTCTTTGACTGTTCCCTTCACAAGAAGAACAGGGAGAAATGCGGTGGGCACTTCATCAGGGTCAAGGTTCTGGAACGCATGGTTTTGAAGCATATCCAGCTGGTGATGGACTATATTCTGCGATACGAGGCCCATTTCCGCACGGTCATGGAACAGCAGATGAAGCTGGAAAGCGCCGAAAAGATTCTGGCCAGCAGGAAGAAACTCAACCGGGACGAGAAACGTATTGCCGAGCTGAAGCGGCTGTTCATCAAGATTTACGAGGACAACGCCAGCGGACGCCTGAGTGACGAGCGGTTTGATATGTTGAGTCAAAGCTACGAGACGGAGCAGAAGCAGCTTGAGGCTGAGGTTGTCAGTCTGCGGCAGGAGATTGAGGTACAGGCGAGACAGAGCGAGAATATTGAAAAGTTCATCCAGACGGCGCAGAAGTATGTGTCTATTGAGACGCTTGACCCCTACGCCCTCCGGGAATTGGTGCAGGCGATCTATGTGGAGGCCCCGGACAAGTCCAGCGGTAAGCGGCGGCAGAATATTCACATTAAGTATGACGGCCTGAGATTTATCCCTCTGGATGAATTGACGAAAGGGGAAACGGCGTGACCGAAGCCACGCCGTCCCTTGAAAACACTACGTTTTCAGCTTTTTCAAAAATACTGTTTTACGAACCCCGCCCTTTCGACAGCGGGGCTTTTTTATATGGGTTAGTTCAGCTTCACGGCCTTGCCTGTTCTCCACGCCTCCGTGGTGGCGTAGCCGATGGCGGTGGACTTGGTCCCGTCGTAGACGCTGACCCCGGGGGTCTTCCCCTGGAGCACGCAGTCCACAAACTCCTGGACCTCGATGAGGTAGGCCTCCTCGAACCGCTCCGGGAAGGAGCCCACGCACTCGGCGCACACGCCGTTTTGGTTGTACAGCCGGGCCTGGTTCTTCTCGGGCACGGCGGAGATGCGGATGGTGCCCTCGGTGCCCACGATCTCCGTCTCTACGTGGTAGCCGTAGGGGGCCGTCCGGCCCACATGGATCATGCCCATGGCGCCGTTCTCGAATTTGTACACGGCCACGCCGGTCTCGTCGTCCCCGGCTTCCTTGAACTCCGGGTGCTTGAAGGTGGCGCCCATGGCGTAGACCTCCGTTGCCTCGCAGCCCAGGAACCAGCGCATCAGGTCGATGTCGTGAATGGCCATGTCCAGGAAGATGCCGCCGGAGGTCTTGGCAAAGCGGATGGCCCCGTCCACAAACGCCTCCGGGTCGATGCCCGTGGCCTTCACCAGGTAGGGCGTGCCGATGGCCCCCTCCTCGATCTTCTGCTTGGCGTAGGAATAGGACTTGTCATAGCGCCGCATGAAGCCCAGCATGAAGGTGAGCTCCGGGTGGCGCTCCACGGCGGCCTCCGCCTGCTTGCACTGGGTCACGTCCACCCCCAGGGGCTTTTCGGAGAAGACGTGCTTCCCCGCGTCCAAGGCGGCCTCGATCTGCCAGCAGTGCTCGGAGGAGGTGGTGACGATGACCACCGCGTCGATGTCGGCCTTCGCCAGCATCTCCTTGTAGTCCGTGTAGACGTCCGTGACGCCCAGCTCGGTTTTGGCGTACTCCAGCTCGGCGGGGACGATGGAACAGGCCGCCGTCAGCTCCGCGCCGGGGATTTTATAGCGGAGGTTCTGGGCGTGGACCTTGCCCAGGCGGCCAAGGCCCACAATGCCGACTTTTACTTTTTCCATCACTTCGCGACCTTTTCCTTTTCCTCGGCCTCCTGCTTGGCGGCGGCGGCCATGCGGCGGTTCTTGGCCTCCACGCCGGCCCGGACCACGTCCATGAAGACCGCCAGGATGATGACCAGGCCCAAGACGATGTTCTGGCCCGCGGAGTCGATGGACAGCATGGTGAAGCCGTTCCGCAGGACCGCGATGATCAGAGCGCCCAGCATGGTGCCCACCATGGTGCCCTTGCCGCCGGTGAAGGAGGCTCCGCCGATGATGCAGGCCGCGATGGCGTCCGTGTCATAGGGCTGGTTGGCGTTGGCACCGTTGCAGATGCCGGACCGGCCGATGGAGACGATGCCGCCCAGGGCCGCCATGACGCCGGACATGGTGTAGCAGAAGGTCAGCACGTTGGCTGTGTTGATGCCGGAGAGCCGGGTGGCCTCCATGTTGCCGCCGGCGCAGTAGATGGACCGGCCCAGAGCCGTGCGGCTGAGGAAGAGGTGCATGATGACGTAGAGGACGATGACCACCATGAAGCTGACAGGGAAGCCGCCGATGGTGGCCTTGCCCAGGAACTGGACGGACTCGGGGAAGTTGTTGACCATCTGGCTGCCGGTGACCAGCAGGGCCAGGCCCCAGAGGACGTTCTTCATGCCCAGGGTGGACACGAAGGGGTGGGGCAGGTGCAGGCGGGTCAGCAGGGTGCCGTTGATGAAGCCCACCACGCCGCCGGCCACGATGGCTACCACCATCATCAGGACGCCGCTGGAGACCCCGGCCTTGTTCATGGCGCCCATGACGCAGGCGCAGAACACGGCGTTGGCTCCCACGGACAGGTCGATGCCCGCCGTAATGAGGCACAGCAGCATGCCCGTCGCCAGGAAAGCGTTGAAGGCCGTCTGCTTCAGGATGCCCATGAGGTTGCTGTAGCTGTAGAAGTTGGAGTTTGCAACTGACAAAACCACGCACATGATTACCAGGGCCAGCAGGGTTCCCATTTGGAACCCGGACCCGCTCTTTTTCTTAGTCATCTAAACTACCTCCCCAAGCCGCTTTCATGATGTCCTCCTGGTTGAAATGCTTGCTGTCCCGGTCCACAGTGGCCATGACCCGGCCGCCCCGCATGACGACCACCCGGTCGCTCATGCCCAGGATCTCCGGCATTTCGGAGGAGATCATGATGACGCATTTTCCCGCCTTTACCAGGCTGTTCATAACATTGTAAACCTCGACCTTGGCTCCCACGTCGATGCCTCGGGTGGGCTCGTCGAAGATGTAGATGTCCGCCTCACTGTTGAGCCATTTTCCGATGACCACCTTCTGCTGGTTGCCGCCGGAGAGCTGGCCCACGATCTCGTCGATGGAAGGGGTCTTGATCCGCAGGGTGCTGATGTGCCCCTCGCCGGACTCCTGAATGCGCTTTTCATCCAGGAACAGCCCCGTGGTGTACCGCTTCAAACTGGAGAGCACCAGGTTCGTCCGGATGGACTCCTGGAGCACCAGGCCCTGGCCCTTCCGGTCCTCCGTCAGCAGGGCGATGCCCTCGGCGATGGCCTGCTTGGGGCTCTTGACGTTGACTTCTTTTCCCTTGATGTAGATTTTGCCGCCGTCGATGGGGTCCGCGCCGAAGACGGCCCGAACGGTCTCCGTCCGCCCCGCGCCCACCAGGCCGCTCATGCCCAGGATCTGGCCTCCGTAGGCCTCCAGGCTCACGTTTTTCAGCACGCCGCCGATGGAGAGATTCTCAATCTTCAGCATGCATTCGCCCTTGGTTCCAAACTCCTTGGGGAACTGGTTCTCCAGGGTCCGGCCCACCATGGCGGTGATGAGGGAGTCGTTGTTCCAGTCGGCAATGTCCCGGGTTTCGATGAACTCGCCGTCCCGGATGACCGTCACCCGGTCGCAGAGCTCGAAGAGCTCCTCCAGCTTGTGGGAGACGAAGAGGATGCCCACGCCCCGGGCCTTCAGCTCCCGGCAGGTCTGCATCAGCTGCTTGACCTCTTTTTCGCCCAGGGAGGACGTGGGCTCGTCCATGATGATCATTTTCGCGTCGATCAGGACGGCCTTGGCGATTTCGATCATCTGCTGGACGCCCATGCCGAAGGTGCCCGCGGCCTTCCGGGGATCGATGTCCTGGCCCAGGGACTGCATGACCTCGGCGGCCTTTTTGTGCATGCCCTCGTAGTCCAGGAGGAAGCCCTTCTTGGTCCATTTGTTGATAAAGATGTTGTCCGTGACGCTGAGGAGCTTTTCGATGTTCAGCTCCTGGTACACGCAGGCGATGCCCGCGGCGGCGGACTCGTTGGGATTCTTGAAGACCTTCCGCTCTCCGTGGACATAGATCTCGCCCTCGTCCGCCATGTGGACGCCGGTGAGAACCTTAATCAGCGTGGATTTGCCCGCGCCGTTCTCTCCGATCAGTCCGTGGATCTCGCCCGGCTTCACGGCCAGCTGCATGTTGTGCAGGGCCACAACGCCGGGGAATCGTTTGGTTACGTTTCTCAGCTCAACTACGTATTCGCCCACCTAATCATCACCTCATTCTCTTGGAAATCCGTGGTTTCGCAACACACCGGTTCTGGAAATATGTTACAGGAGGAAGAGAAAAGGGGCCCCGCTCCGGCGGAGCCGGAACGGGGCCCCTTCAGCTCACTTCAAAAGGGATGTACGGCTTTGCTTATTAGGCCAGGTAGCCCTGGAGCTGCTCCAGGCGGGCCTGGGCGTTGGAGGGATCGACGATGCTGGCGCCGGCGTCGATGAACTCGTCCAGCTGCTCGCCCTGGAGGGCGCGGACCACGGCGTCAACGGAGTTGTAGCCCATGCTGTAGCCCTCCTGGCAGACGGACATGGTCTCTTCACCGGCCAGGATGGAGTTGCAGGCGGACTGGATGCCGTCGAAGCCCAGGAAGACGGTGTTCTTGTAGTTTTCGTTTCCGGAGGCGGCGGCGGCACGGGCGGCGGCCATGGCCATGTCGTCATTGTTGGCGCAGATGACCGCGATTCCCTCGGGGTGGTTCTGGATGATGGCTTCCATGCAGGTCACGGCCTGGTCGGCCACGGCGTTGGCGTACTGGGTCTCGTCGGAGAGGAAGGTTCCGCCGGCGGCCTCGATGCCGGCCTTGTAGCCCGCCATACGGGCCTCGTTGGTGGAGTCGCCCTGGACGCCCGCGATCTCGATGCACTTGATCTCGGTCCAGCCCCGCTCCTTGGCCAGGTTGGCGGCGGCTTCGCCGCCCAGCTTGCCCGCGGCCTCGTTGCCGGTGCCCACGAAGGACAGGACCTCGGGGGCGTCGATGTCGGTATCCACGGCTACGATGGGCTTGGTCTGTCCGGAGATCATGTTGGCCACCATGTCCGCCTGCAGGGGGGCGATGACATAGCCGTCAATATCTCCGTTGTTCATGTCGGTTTCGATCATGTTCAGCTGCTCGTCATAGGCCGTTTCGGAGGTGGCTCCCTTGACCGTGACGGTCACATTGGGATGGTCCTTCTGATAGGCGTTGGCTCCGGCCACCACATAGCCCCAGTACTCGGAGGCGGTGGTCTTCAGGATGACGGAGATGTTGTAGCTCTCGTCGCCGCCGGAGGAGCCGGAATCGGCGGGCTGGGACTGCTGCTGTCCGCCGTCCGCGGCGGAGGAGTCGGCGGGCTTGTCGCCGCCGCCGCAGGCGGCCAGGGACAGGGCCATGGCAAGGGTGAGGATCAGCGCAAGAAACTTCTTCATACTTCTTTTCTCCTTTTCAAATAGTTTCCCGGAAACGTGCAGCGTCCCACCAAAAGGTTCTGTTCCCCGCGCTTGAAAAGCGCGGGGAAAGGGAGTACTCCCTTTCCAAAATCCCTTCGGGAAATGACCGTCATGTCTCCGGTAAATACGCCCGTATTTTAGCACAAGCATCCGCCGCCAGTCAAGAAGAGTATACCATATTTATACACTATCGAAAAAATAGAAGGATATTTTTGTGGATAGTATCTAAGGAAGAAACCCTGTGATTCCCAAAAATATCCAACTTTTCGACGGACAGTTTCTCAGCGGAAAAAATTATTCTCTCACGCCCGCCCGCCAGTCCCGAATGGCCTTTAAAAAGATCTCGCCGTAGCGCTCCGCCTTGACTCTGCCCACGCCGGAGACCTGCAGAAACTCCTCCATATCCAGGGGCCGGAGGGCCGCCATGTCCGCCAGGGCGGCGTTGGAAAAGATCATGTAGGCGGGGACTCCCGCCTCCCGGGCCAGCCGGAAGCGGACGGCTTTCAGCGCCGAGAGCAGGCTTCCGTCCACCTCCCGTGGAGCAGCCTGCGGGGCGGACTCCGCGGAAGACTCAGGCTCCGCCCTCTCCCGGAGGAAAACCCGCTCCCCCCGGAAGAGCACATCCCCCGCCCGGCCCGTCAACCGAAGAACGGGGTACTCCTCCCCGTCGCTGCGGAGGTATCCCCCCTCCATCAGGCGGTCGATGTACCGCTGGACACGCTCCTGGTCCACGCCTTTCAGGGCCCCGTGGGTGGGAAGCCGGTCCAAGCCCAGCTGGAGGGTCCGTTTGTCCCGGCTGCCCCGGAGGAGCTTGATGATGGCGGCGGCCCCCAGGCCGTAGGGGTGGAGCTTCTCCACCCGGGCCACGGCGGAGAGGATCTTTTGGGCCTCCACGGTGACGTCCCGCTCCGTGAAGTCCCCAACACAGCTGCCGCAGTTCCCGCAGCGGCCCCCGTGGATCTCCCCGAAGTAGTCCAGCAGCTCCGCCCGGAGGCAGCGGTCGGTCTTGCAGTAGCCCACCATCCGGTCCAGACGGCTCAGGTCCCGGCGGAGCCGGTCCGGGTCCCCCTCCTGGGCCTCCTGAGAGTGGGTGATGAGGAACTTTGCGGTCTGCACGTCCCCGGGGGCGTAGAGCAGCACGCAGCGGGCGGGGCTTCCGTCCCGTCCGGCCCGGCCCGCCTCCTGGTAGTAGCTCTCCAGGTCCTTGGGCATGTTGTAGTGGACCACAAAGCTCACGTTGGATTTGTCGATGCCCATGCCGAAGGCGTTGGTGGCCACCATGACCCGGACCTGGTCGTAGACAAAGCCCTCCTGGCTCTGGCGGCGGTCTCCGTCCTCCATACCGGCGTGATACCGGGCGGCGGGAACGCCCTGGGCCAGCAGGGAGGCGGTGACGGCGTCCACGGTCTTCCGGGTGGCGCAGTAGACAATGCCGCTCTGGTCCGGCCGCTCCGCCAAGAAGCGGCGGAGCCAGAGATCCTTGTCCCTGGGCCGGACCACCTCGAAGAAGAGGTTGGGCCGGTCAAAGCCCGTGGTGATCCGCAGGGGCTCCCGGAGCTCCAGCAGGGTTTCGATGTCCTGGCGCACCGCCGCCGTGGCCGTGGCGGTAAAGGCCCCCACCGGGGGGCGAACGGGCAGGGAGCGCACCAGCTCCGCGATCTCCAGATAGCTGGGCCGGAAGTCCTGGCCCCACTGGGAGACGCAGTGGGCCTCATCCACCGCCACCAGGGAGACGGGAAGCTCCCCCAGCAGACGGCGGAAGCCCTCGGCCTGGAGCCGCTCCGGGGCGATGTACAGGAGCTTGCAGTCCCCCCGCCGGACCCGGCGGTAGACCTCCCGGTACTCCTCCGCATCCAGGGAGGAGTTGAGGAAGGCGGCGGGGACCCCCGCCTGGGCCAGGGCGGCCACCTGATCCTTCATCAGGGAGATCAGGGGGGAGATCACCAGGGTCAGCCCCGGCAGCAGCAGGGCGGGGAACTGATAGCAGACGGACTTCCCCGCCCCGGTGGGCATGACGCCCATCACGTCCCGGCCGTTCAGCAGGGCGTCCACCAGGGGTTCCTGACCGGGGCGGAAGCCGCCGTGGCCGAAGTACTGTTTCAAGAGGGTCAGCTTGTCCATGGGGCCTCCCTTACTTTTTCACGATGAGCAGATAACGGTGGATGGTCCCCCGGACCTCGCCTTTCGCCCGGATCTCCTCCCGCATGGCGCGGAGCGCGTCGAAGCAGCGGTCCACGGAGAAGCCGGGGAACTCCCACTCAATGACCCGGGCGAACCAGACGAAGGCCCCCACGTCGTAAAAGAGGATGGGCCGGAAGGCCTCCTCCCCCCGGAGGATCTGAAAGCCCGCCTTCTCGAAAGCCGCCCGCTGTTCCCGAAGATTCATGTGGGGGAAGGGCTTGGGGGTCCCGGGGAGAACCCGCTCCACCAAATCCCGTTCGTTGTCCTCCCCCACCTGCTCCGTGAGGAACACGCCGCCGGGCTTTAAGAGCCGGAAGAGCTCCGCCGGATCGAAGGCCCCGTGGCGGTTGAGAATGATATCGAAGGATTCGTCCGGGAAGGGGATGGCCGAGGGATCGGCGCACTCCCGGAAGTCGATCCCCAGGGGCGGAAGAACCTCCTGGCAGAGCTTCACATTGGGGGGATAGCCCTCCGTGGCGGCGGTACGCTCTGGCGGATGGCCTAGGGAGCGCAGGAACTCCCCGCCCCCGGTGTCATAGTCCAGGAGGGCCATGTCCTCCCGAAGGACCTCCCGGACCAGGGCCCGATAATCCCAGGGCAGGTCGTGCTCCTCCTCAAACCGGCCCTGGATGTGGGAGAAATCCCAGCCGTGAATGTGGGCCTGGGTCTCCTCCTCTTTCCAGAGGGCCTTCCATTCCGCGTCGGTCATGGGCCCGCCTCCTTTCCCCTCTGATTTTACCACGGAGACTCCGGCAGTTCAAGAAGGGAAACCGCCCTCCCCCGGCGGTCCCCATTGACGTTCCCCAGGGGCGGCGGTATAATCAGAGCCATTCACCACGGCAGGAGGGCGGGACATGAACTTGACTTATAAGCGGGCGTCGCTGGATGACCTGGAACTTTTGACGGAGACGAGGATCGAGGTGCTGCGGGCGGCCAACGGGCTGCCGGAGGACACGGACATGGACGAGGTGCGGGAGCGGACCCGCCGCTATTATCAGCGGGCCCTCCCGGACGGCACGCACACCGCGTTTCTGGCGCTGGACGGAGACCGCCTGGCGGGGACGGGCGGCGTCAGCTTTTTTCAGGTCATGCCCACCTATCACAACCCCAGCGGGCAAAAGGCGTACATTATGAACATGTACACGCGCCCCGAATACAGGCGAACAGGCGTCGCCAGCAGGACCCTGGACCTGCTGGTCCGGGACGCCCGGCGCCGGGGCGTCAAGGCAATTTCCCTGGAGGCCACCGCCATGGGGCGGCCGCTGTATGAAAAATACGGCTTTGTGCGGATGAACGATGAAATGGAGCTGCCCCTTGACTTCCCCCCTCCCCCGCTGTAAAATGGCAGCGATTGACAAATACGAGCTTGGAGGCGAAGCATGGAGCACACAGATCTGATCGTCTGCCGGGACCTGTCCCTGGGCTACGAGGGGCACAGCGTCCTGAGCGGCCTGAATCTCCGGGTCCGGAGCGGGGACTACCTCTGCGTGGTGGGGGACAACGGCTCCGGGAAGTCCACCCTGCTCCGGGGGCTCCTGGGGCTCCTGCCGCCCCTTTCCGGGACCATCCAGCGGGCGGCGGAGCTGGAGCGGGGAGCCGTGGGCTATCTCCCCCAGCAGACCAAGGCCCAGAGGGACTTCCCCGCCACAGTGGAGGAGGTGGTCCTTTCCGGCTGCCTGAATCAGAAGGGGCTGCGGTTCTTCTACACCGCCGCCCAGCGGTCCCGGGCGCTGATGAACCTGGGAAAGCTGGGCGTTCTGGAGCTCCGGGGCAAGAGCTACCGGGACCTTTCCGGAGGCCAGCAGCAGCGGGTGCTCCTGGCCCGGGCCCTGTGCGCCGCCAGCCGCCTCCTGATTTTGGACGAGCCCGTCACCGGCCTGGACCCCGCCGCCGCCCAGGACCTCTACAAGACCCTGAACTATTTAAATAGGAAGGAGGGCATGGCCGTGGTCATGGTGACCCACGATCTCCATCCCGCCCTCCGGGACGCGGGGACGGTGCTCCACATCGGGCACGGGGGGACCTTCCTGGGGACTCCGGCGGAGTATCTGGCCTCCCCCTACGGCCGAAGATTCAAGGAGGCGGGTTCTTTTCTTGAAAGAAAAGAACCAAAAGAACTTTAGCGCGCTCTGCGGTCTGGAGATCAACCAGGCCGAAGCGACGGCAACGAGGTGCCACATGAGTTTATTAGATATGTTTGCCTTCCCCTTCATCCAGCGGGCCCTGATCGCCGGCGTGCTGGTAAGCCTGTGCGCCGCCCTGCTGGGGGTGCCCCTGGTGCTGAAGCGCTACTCCATGATCGGCGACGGCCTGAGCCACGTGTCCTTCGGGGCCCTGGCCATGGCGGTGGCCCTGGGGTTCACGCCGCTGTATTTCTCCATTCCCGTGGTCGTCGCCGCGGCCTTCCTCCTCCTCCGGGTGGCGGACAGCCCCCGGTGGAACAGCGACGCCGCCATCGCCGTGGTCAGCGCCTCCTCCCTGGCCCTGGGGGTGCTGGTGATCTCCAAGACCTCCGGCATGACCACGGACGTGGACAACTACATGTTCGGCAGCGTCCTGGCCATGTCCAAGGCGGACGTGGCGCTGTCCGTAGTTCTCTGCGCCGCCGTGCTGACGCTGTTTCTCCTGTTCTATCACCGCATCTTCGCCGTCACCTTCGACGAGAGCTTCTCCCGGGCCACGGGGATGCGGGTGGAGCGGTACAACGCCCTTCTGGCCATCCTGACGGCCCTGACCATCGTCCTGGGAATGCGGATGATGGGCGCTATGCTGATCTCCTCCCTGGTCATCTTCCCGGCGCTGACGGCCATGCGGATCTTCCGGAGCTTCCGGGGCGTGACCCTCTGCGCCGCCGTCACGTCGGTGGCCTGCTTCTGCGTGGGGCTCACCGTGTCCTTCGCCTGGTCCACGCCGGTGGGAGCCACGGTGGTGACGGTGAATCTGGCGCTGTTCCTCCTGGCCTGCGGAGCGTCGGCGCTCCGGCGGCGGTAACACAAAACGGCCCGCTTTCGCGGGCCGTTCAGCGTTTGCGGGGATAGGGCCTGGGGTCGTCGGTCAGCTCCAGGAGGTAGTCCACGCTGGTGTTATGGAATTTTGCCAAGGCACAGAGGACCTGCGGCGTTATCATGCGCTGGCCGCTTTCATAATAGGCATAGGTTCTCTGAGAAATGTCAATCGCGTCCCCCAACTGCTGCTGCGTCAAATCGCGGTCCTCGCGAAGGTCGCGGATTCTTCGGTACATCGCCATCACCCAAAAAAAGCATAGGCTAGAGCAAGATATTCTATTTACATTTTGAACACATTGTTCTAAAATAGAGGGGGGTGATGAAGCTGTCTTACAAAGAACTTTATTTTCGGCTGTTCTCCGCCGTGACGGAGGCCCTGGCCTGTCTGCAAAACGGGCGGATCATTTCCGCTATCCAAATCCTGCTCCGCGCGACGGAGACCGCCGAGGCTGTCCATATGGAGGCGGACATTTTGCCGGACGCGCCTCTGGAGTGAGGAAATTTTCAATCCGGCAAACTTTTCCTTGACATTTCCCCAAATTCCGATATAATAAGTAGGCTTGCAGTCGCAGGCATATCCTTGCTCTCATCGGAGAATGAGGGCCATTTGTCCAAAAGGAGGTGCAAACATGGCAAAGGTTACTGCCAATTACGAGGTCGTGTATATCATCGACCCTGCACAGGGGGAGGAGAATATCGCCGCCCTGGTGGCGAAGTTCAAGACCCTGGCTGAGCAGAACGGCTCCGCCGTCGAGGTGGAGGAGTGGGGCGCCCGTCGTCTCGCCTATCCCATCGACTATAAGAACGACGGCTACTATGTGCTGATGAGCTTCACCAGCGAACCGTCCTTCCCCAAGGAGCTGGACCGTGTTCTCGGTATTACCGACGGCATCATGCGTTCCCTGATCGTCTGCAAGGGCGAGTGAGGAGGGGCCCCGCATGCTGAACAAGATCGTCATCATGGGCCGTCTGACCCGTGACCCCGAACTGCGCCGCACCCAGAGCGGCACCGCCGTCACGTCCTTCTCCATCGCCTGCGACCGGGATTTCAAGTCCCAGAGCGGCGAGAAGGAGACGGATTTCATCGACGTGGTGGCCTGGCGTTCAACGGCGGAATTTGTCAGCAAGTACTTCGCCAAGGGCCGCATGGCCGTGGTGGAAGGCCGGCTGCAGATCCGCGACTGGACCGACCGGGAGGGCGGCAAGCGCCGCAGCGCCGAGATCGTGGCGGACAACGTCTACTTCGGGGACTCCAAACGGGACAGCGGCGGCGAATACGGCGGCTCCTCTTACGGAGCGCCCCCCGCCTACGGCGCTCCTGCCGCGCCCGGCAGGACCCCTGCCTCCGGTTTTGGGGGAGGGTCTGATTTCGCCGAGATCGGCGAAGAGGACGGCGAGCTGCCGTTTTGAATTTGATGGATTCCGGAGGGCAACTCTCCCTCCGGACACCGGAATAAAGGAGGAAAACTCATGGCTTTCGATCGTGAATCCCGGCCCGCCCGCCCGACGCGGGGCAAGCGCCGCAAGGTCTGCCAGTTCTGCGCCGAGAAGTGCGAGCACATTGACTATAAGGACGCCGCTAAGCTGCGCCGCTTCATCTCCGAGCGGGCCAAGATCCTGCCCCGCAGGACCACCGGCACCTGCGCCATGCATCAGCGCCAGCTGACTGAGGCCATCAAGCGGGCCCGTCAGATCGCTCTGCTGCCCTACGTCACCGACTGACGAAGGAACGAGGAATTGAAAAAGTCCGGTCCGTCCCCTTGGGGGGCGGGCCGGGTTTTTCCCGGGGCAAAAATTTTGTTTCCCGACGGAAAAGGACTTGATTTTTCTCCCAGGTTCGTTTATAATAGCAGTGTTGTGAAAATTGAATCTGCAGGGTTAGTACATCGGTAGTACAACGGCTTCCCAAGCCGTGGAGGCGGGTTCGATTCCCGTACCCTGCTCCACGAGGGGCCCTGGAACCACAATGGTTCCAGGGTTTTTCCGTTCCCCGTGGAGGCAGGTTTCCCTTTGGTTTCCCTTATTGGCCGGAAACGCTCTTGATAAACTTCTGCATCCGTTCTGCGCTGTCCCTCTTCATCTGGTCCGTCACATGGCCGTAGACATCCAGCGTAAAGGCAGCTGTGGCATGGCCCAAATTGCCCTGTACAGTTTTGATATCATCCCCGCTTTTGATTGCGGCGACGGCGTAGCTGTGACGAAGGTCATGCACCCGGGCATCCGGCCGGCCAATCAGAGCCACCAGCCGCTTATAGTTGTTATAGACGGTATACGGCGAGAGATGCTTTCCTAATTCATCGGTAAACACAAGACCGCTGTCCTCCCAGGCTGGGCCCGCCCGGAGACGCCACTCCGCCTGTCTGCTCCGCTGGCGGCGGAGCAGCTCCATCACGAAGTCGGCGGGCGTGATCCGCCGCCACCTATCGTTTTTGAGGGACACAAGGCTGTAGCGGCGCTTCCCGGTTTCATCCTTGGCCCGCTGGAGCTGCCTGTCAATCAACAGCGTGCCCTTGTCGAAGTCCACACGGTCCCAGGCGAGGCCCAGTACTTCTCCCTTCCGCAGCCCTGTAAAGAGAGTAACGAGATACAATAGCTCAAATCGGTGGCCTTGTACCACGTCCAGGAACCGGCGGATGGCGTCATCATCCAGCGGCTTGATATCTTTCTTTATGACCCGAGGCAATGCGCAGGGGTCCGAAGGATTCACGCGCAGATACCCAATCATAACAGCCTGTTGAAGAGCTTCATGGAGTACCCCATGAATATTCTTTATGGTCTTTGGAGATAAGCCCTTTTTGC
The DNA here is from genome assembly GCA_947244595.1 of uncultured Oscillibacter sp. Lineage (GTDB taxonomy): Bacteria > Bacillota > Clostridia > Oscillospirales > Oscillospiraceae > Oscillibacter. The sequence continues at coordinate 62,076 of CAMXKT010000002.1, forward strand.
TGAGCCCGTTGTAAAAATGCTGGATAGTGTGCGCATTCAGCATATCAAGCCTGGCCGCCCCCAATTCCGGCAGAAGATGATTTTGGGTGATACTCCGGTATGCCTCTTGAGTCCTTGGCTTAACGCCTACAAGGTAATCCTGCTCCCAGGCTGTAAGCCACTGCCCAACTGTCAGCTTGCACGCCTCCTGGAAAATGCCCTGGCCGATCTCCGCTGTGACCTCCCGGAGCTTCTGGGCAACCTCGGCCTGGGTTTTCCCGGAGATGGAGTGCTGCTTCTGCTTCCCCGTTTTGGGGTCAAAGCCGCAGGTGTAGCGGCCCTCCCAGTATGTATATTCTTTTCCGTTCTTCTTCACGATCTTCTTTCGGATGGACCCGTCCCCAGAGGCGGCCCGTCCGCTTTTTTTACCGCGCGGCATGATCTATACCTCCTTCCGCCGCCCGGCAGGAATCACCTTCCAGCGTAGCGGACATAGCGGTATCTGTCCAGGACACGTTTGTCCCGGTTCCGCCGGTCAAGTACTCCAGCAACTCATGCTTGAGAATGCGGATCTGTTTGCCGGCGCGGACGCTCTTGATCTGGCCGGAACGGACCAGGGCGAAAGCCGTGTTCCTACCGATGCAGAGAATGGGCATCAGCTCCTCCACCGTCAGCACCAGAGGAATATCATCAAAGCTCAAAGGACGGTCAGCCATTTTCCTTCCCCTCCTTCAGCGACGCCAGATAGATATTCGTCACATCGTCTCGGCCATGCCCCAGGAGCTTAGAGACGGCCTTCCGGGCCCCAAAGGGCGTAACCCCGGCGTCGATGAAGCCCCGGTACTTCTCCGCCGCGTAGGTGTGGCGCAGGCCGTGGAAGGTCATGGGTCGGGTGGAACCTTCATCCTGAACAGTGGAGCGGTTCAGCCAAATGAACGCCTGGAGGGCCTTGATTGCCTCGTGGGTCTCCTGATCGTCGGAGACATACAGTTTATGTCCGCGCGGCGTCCGCTTCAAATCCTGCTGAAGACGCTGGACCAGGAGGTCGTTCAGCGGGACGGCCCGCACCAGGCCGCCCTTGCCCTTGATGGTGATGGCCTTTTCTTTGACCGCCTTGGCCGCCGTGGCGGTGTCGATGCGGAAGCATTCATGGATACGGAGCCCGGCGAACCGGCCCAGGTAGAATATAGAGACATAATCCTCCCGCCCACGCTCCAGAGCAATGCCAAGCATCCGCTCAAACTCGCCGGCGCTCCACGTCCGGTCGACGCCGCCGAAGGTCCGGCGCTGGAGGCACAAGTCCCCATTCCCCGGCAGCTCATACCGGGCACTGGGAATCAGGTCATGGAAAAAGCGGATGGCCGAGAGGTCCGTCTTGATGGTGGAGGTGGATTTTCCTTGCTCCTGGAGATACGCGACATACGCATAAATATGCTTCGGCGCGATATTTGCCAGCCGCTCTAGACGATAGACCTCCGCCAGAAAGCGGCAGAAGCGCTGCATGGCCTCATAGTACCGGGCCCGGGTCTTATAGCTGCCCTGGCGGTTGTGACGGTGGAGCTTGTCCACCTGGGACATGAGATTACGGTAATGATTTGACATAAATGCATCCTTTCTTGATTTTAAAAAAGGACGCAGCTCACCCATTGGCACAGTCCAGCCATTTCCGGCTTTTATCCGCCGGACCTCCCAGGCCGAAACCGCGCCAATGAGCTTAGACCCATTGAAAACAGCAGGTTTTATTGGCTGGGAGCAGCCGATCTAGCTGGTCCGTCTCCGTTGTATATCGTGGTCAGTATGATCGCCGTGAAGCCGCTCAAAAGCGACGGGGAAGGAAATTCCCGCGGCAGACGCGAAGCCCTGGGCAAGGCGCGGGAGAGTTCCCGCCTGCGTCCGTGGTCCCGTCCCCGGCAGAAGGACGGCGAAAGTGTGAAGGAAGTCCCGCCCTGCCGGAGGCGGAACTGGCCGGCAGTCTGGGCCGGCCCGGAAATAGAATAACTTTTCATCTGGTTTTGCATAGCGAATCCTCCTTTTTTTTACCCTTGGCAGGCGGGGGTGACTGGTCCCCTCCCGTTGCGCAGAGCGCCGGGTCCTGTTACTTTTGGACGCAAAAAAGCCCGCGCCTTCCCAGTGGGAAAACTCGGACACTTTGAAACACGGATACTGTGCTTGCTTTCGCAAAGCTCTGTTACTGTATGGCTACAGCATAGCAGACGCCCCGCAGAAAGTCAAGACCCGTTCCGGCTCCTTCATCATCATTCAAAAATGGGCAGACTGCCCCCCTAAACACCACTCGGCGGCTTTCGCTCACCGAACGTACAACCCTTGGGATCGACCGGCCCGCCGGCGTCTCCACCACAACGTATGCAATGCTGCTCCCTGGCAGCCCCCAGGCCAGCGGCCCGGCTCCGAGTTTCACGGAGGGCGCACAAACAATCAATAATGGTTTCTTTATATCACGGTTTACAGATTTTGTCAATGCTTGCCTTGATATCTTCTATTCTTGGCCTATCCAGAACAGCGGGCATACTACGCCCTTTGTCACGCCGTTCCTCCCTAACATAGTCCGCCCTAACTTACTCCGCCCTAATGATAGATCAATTCTATCAACTCGAAAACGGCCTGTCTAGGTGGAAACCTTCCACCCTGTAGGCTTGCGCCTCTGAGGTACAGGGTCATTATACTTTCCGGCCTAGAGGCTGTCTAGGTGAAGTTTTGTCAACCAGCAGAAAAAGGGATGTGTCCAAGTTGGACACATCCCTTTTTCATTAGAATGCGATCACACTTTGAACTGATCGTTCCCTTCCATATTCTTTTCTCGTTTGTATGGATTTCCACAGCTTCTTTTTCCATCAATATGTTCAAACAGATCTCGGTCCTTGCTGATTTCCATTTCCATGGGGTCCAGCACAAAGTCAAGCCCTTCACGTCTTGCCAGTTTTGCGGCCGGAACAAAATCACTGTCTCCGGCAATCAAAACGATTTGCTCAACTTGATGCTTATATGCCAAAGAAGCTATATCCATACCAATTTTCATATCAACGCCCTTTTGCCGAATAGTTAGTTCAAAATCCTTTTCGGTAAGAGCGTCAGGCGATAGGGTCCCATTGCAAAGTTTTTTCACAGAACTATACGAAAGTGTATATACGGAGTTCGTATCATCCAAAAAGCCAAGCCTTAGTGCGACTTTCCTTTTTTCCTTCAGGCAATTTAAAAAATCACACATCCATGAATAGTCTGGTGTAGCGCCTAGATTAACCGTACGTTTCAACAGAGGATGATACATTTGTTTATTGACTGGAGCACAGTCATAATAAAAAATGCGATATAGCTCATGGTGGTATACGTGCTCTTTCAAATGTCTCCGGACATATGTAATTAAGCCGCTTGCTGTTTCCTGTGGGGAGTGCTGTCCCCACAGTTTTTTCGCCCGTTTTCGATAAAAACCACCATCAACCAAAATCGCTGTTTTCGACATATTTCTCCCTCCGCTACATATATCTAAAGCCCTTAGAACGGGCTCTCCCCTTATCGTGGGGGGTCTGCTCTAAGGGCTTGATAGCACAACGGGGAGGTGGCGGGGCCACTTTCGTTGTACTGCTTATATTATGCTCTTGTTGCGTGTAAGTCAACCTCAAATCATACTTTTTGACGTTTTCAACAAATTATATTTGACTTTTCGTCAAATTATTTAATAGAATCGCCGGTAGTTTTTTCTTCACTTTCTTTCTTCAGGTTTTCCGTTTCCTTCGCTCCGGCGGGCCGGGCGTCCCCCAGCTCCTCCATGGGGATGCTTCCCTTTACCGGCTTGGCCTCCTGCGCGGCCTTGAACTCAATGAAGGCCATGACCTCCTGCTGGGCCTCTTTGGAGAGCTTGTCGTAGCGAAGCACCAAGTAGGGGTGATCTGGGAATTTAGGAGCATCAGGAGAGCTCTCCCCTAGGAGTTCGCTGGTGGTCACATCAAGGTACTGCGCCAAAAGCTGGACCTTCTCAACAGAGGGGATACTTCCTTGTGTTGTTATTTTATTTATGAAATTTGCACCCGCTCCGCTTTCACGACAAGCTACCGTGGGTTTAATTCCACGCAAGGCACAATATTTCTTGACATTTTGCACAAGAATCTCCTTGTCCAAGAGGCATTACTCCTTAAAAAGAATCGGCGCTTTATACAAATAATCTCTATTTAGGCATTTCTATATTGACAATCTCTAATTGGTGATTTATGCTTTACGTGTAGGGCAACCCAAGGCCCGAGAAAACAGACAGCGACGCAGACATCCGCCGAATTTACGGAGTACAAACCGACCATTGCTGGCCGGCAGGGCGATAAGCTCACCCCATTCTCATGATAATCGGAACGCTTCGCGAGGGAAGAAGTAAAGCCAAGAGACTTGCACAAGGAATCCTCTGCCTTATCGAAGACGCGAGAAACACTCATGCCGCCCATGGTCTTATCAAATCCGTTGATTCCAGGCATCCAAATTTGTTGCTCCGCCGAAGCGGGGAACGGTCATTTTTGCCGCCCTCTCATGGTCGCCCATGAGTTCAGACTGTGCCTTCATCCCAGGGGGATGCTCCGTGTCCAGTCGTTACACCTTCCCATAAAGGGCTTGGCTCGGCGTAATCTGCTTTGCTGTCTGTTTTTCATTCTACCATTTACGCAAGGCGTAAGCAAGCCCCAATTTAATCGAAAGGAGATGAAACCATGGAAATTCGCAAGTTCCGAGAGGCGGCGGGCCTGACCATGACGGAGCTGGCGGGCAAGTTAGGCGTATCGGTTCCTACCGTGTCCCGCTGGGAAAGCGGCGAGGACAGCCCTGCGTCTCCCAGGCTCCCGCTTCTGGCGGACGCGCTGGGCTGCTCCATTGACCAGCTGTACGGGCGCGGTTCTCCCCCCGCGGCGAGATGAGAGTCCCCATTACGCAAGGAAGGAGAAACCCATCATGTGGACATTATTCTTTTTCGTCACTACGCTCATCTTCGCCTGGAAATGGTCTGTTGCCCGGATCGCCGAGATGGCCCTGCTCCAGTACATACAGGACAAGGACTTTCCGTGGCCCTCGGCGGAAGAGTTTGACGAATACTGCGACTGCGCCTGGAGGGCCCTGCTGCGCCTTCCGTAACCCGTCCCCAGCCCCCGCAGAACAAAACCGAAAGGAGGTGTCCGAATGAAACCGCGCCCTTCGTCCTATGAAGCCCTTCCCTGGGTCCTGACCCCCGAGGAGGTGGCACCGCTGCTGAACGTCGGCATTTGTACCGTCTATGAGCTGCTTCGGAGCAAGCAGCTCAAGCACACCCGGATCGGCGTGCAGTACCGGATTCTCAAACAGGACGTGCTGGCCTTCATGGACCAGGGCTCCCAGGCGGCAGAGGCCGTCTAAGCCGACCATATCACAAACAGGAGGAAAACACCATGTCGGAACTGTCCCAAAACATCTACCGGACCGGGCGGATTTGTACCGGTCTCACCCAGGAGGCGGCGGCCGAGCAGATCGGCGTCGCGGCTGAAACGCTCCGGGCCTACGAGTCCGGGCGGCGGATTCCCCCCCAGTGACGTTGTGGAGCGGATGGTGGTCTGCTACCACGCCCCCGCCCTCGCTTACCGTCATCTTCATGAAACCAGCGGCCTGATCTCCTATGTGGTCCCGGAGCTGGAAGCCCGCAGCGTGCTGGAGTCGGCGGTCCGGTTCTACTTGCTACTGACCCGCTTCGCCAAGAGCCAGGCCGTGGACCGTCTGCTGGAGATCGCCGAGAGCGGTATCGGCCAGCGGGAACAGGCGGAGTTCAACCAAATCACGGCGGAGCTCCGGGAGCTGGCCCGCCCCTGCCTGGAGCTGGATATCTTCTGGAGAGACGCCGGAAAGGAGCTGTTATGAAACGCTATGTGATTCAGTCTCGCACCCACGACTGGGACCCCTGGGAGGTCTGTCCCGGCAAAGAGTTCTTTTCGCCGGAAGAGGCCAGGAAGGCTTTCGATGCTCTGCCCTTTAAGACGCACTACCGGATCGCCGAGGCGTACGTCCAGGTTCGCTATAAGGCCGTCAAGGAGTAGGAGGCTGTCATGAACGAACAAGAAAAGGCGATGCTTCTAACCGCCGGACACAGCCGCTGCCTGCTTCCTCTGGAAAATCTTCTTGAACAAGCTATCCAGAAGCAGGCGTTTCGGTCGGCGGAGTGCTGGCGGTATGAATACAACGGGGCGCTGAAGATGCTGGAGGCCCTGCGTCTGATTTCGGCTGAGGAGTACGATGCCCGTTCAGAAGAGATGCTGTCTCGGCTTCTGCGAGCCCAGCACCCGGAAGACTATGAGGATGAGACAGCATGAACCGGCTCATAAGCGCCATACCCGTGAGGGGCGGCTGGTATGTGCAGGTCGTACTCCCCAGCGGGAGGCTTCGGTGGATTCCCTGCGTGGGGACCTTCCGGGAGGCCATAGACCAGGCGCTCCAATGGGAGCTGGAGGAAGGAGAAGACGAATGAACCGCGCAAAAAAAGACCGCCCGAAAGTTGCAGCCTTCGAGCAGTCTCGTCCAAGGGTTTGCCCTGGAATCAACGGTAAAGTTATTATATCAGAATTCCGGCAAAATGCAAGCCCCAATCTGGACGGGGGAGGAGGTGCCTCCCCCATGTCCGGATGGGTACTCGCATTGACTATGATCGGGAGCGGCTGGCTGACCAGCCAGCTGTTCCGCCTGATTGACTGGATTGAGCGCTGAACCCTCTCTGAATCTCAACAACGAAAGGAACGCCGTAATGAGCATTTTGGAACATCACTTTCCCCCGCTGATCGCAGAAAAATACGGCGTGAACGCGGCAATTTTCCTGCGGGATATCTACCATTGGTGCAGCACCAACCGCGACAATGAACAAAACCTTCACGAGGGCCGGTGGTGGACCTATCAGACCATCAAAGGGCTGTGCCGCCGCCACCCCTACTGGACGAAAAACCAGGTTGAGCATATCATCAAGACCTGCCAGGAAAAGGGGGCTCTGCTGTCCGGGCATTTCAACGAGGACCCCCTTGACCGGACGCGGTGGTACACCCTCACCGACGAGGCGTGGGAACTGTTCGAGGGGCCGCTTCCCATTTCGGAGATTTCCGAAATGCATTTCGGAAAAGATACCCCTGCAAGCCGGAAAAATCAGAAATGTAATAATGATAAACATAAGACAGAAAATATAAAACATATATATGCGCAGCCCGCCGCGCAGGGGTGTGTTCAGGACGTGGAAACGGCGCTGTCCTCCGTGGAAGTACATGACGATAACCGCTCCGCCGTCGCTGAGGTCGCTTACGCGCTTGAGCAAAGCGGCTACCTGTGCCAGTGCAATGTCCTGGTGCCCTCAAGGGGGACCGGCGACCAGTACCGGGGCCGGATTAACATTGTCGCCACCAGGGATGGAAAGACAGTCGCACTGTCTCTCGACCGAAAGACTATCCGGGAGAAGAGCGTGTTCATGCTAAGGGAATTTCCTTGCGACTGCCGGATCGTTCTGCTGAGAAGCGGAGAGATTCCGCTTCCCCCGGCTGGGATCGACGCGATACTCTCTCTTCAGGTTACGAACGGCGAGGATGACTTCCTGCGTTTCTGGGCCGCTTACCCCCGGAAGGTGGACAAGCAGAAGGCATTGAATGCCTGGAAGAAACTCTCTCCGGACGGAGAGCTGTGCCAGGTGATTGCGGCGGCCCTGGAGGAGCAGAAGCGTTCCCCCCAGTGGCTCAAGGACGGCGGAGCCTATATTCCCTACCCTTCCAGCTGGCTCAATGGCCGCCGGTGGGAGGATGAGAGCGGGCCAGCGCACACCGCCTCTGAAACTGAGGAAGGAGTGACGTACATATGAGCGTGCTTGTGTCCGAGCTGGCCATGGAGGCCCAGATCAACGTCCTGGGCTCCATGCTGATCGACTCCGAAGTCGTCGGTCCCCTGCTTCACCGGCTCACGGCGGAGGACTTCATCGAGGGCCGGTATCGGAACATCTTCCTGGCCGTCAAGAGGCTCCAAAGCCAGGGGAAGGAGCCGGACCCCCTGCTGGTGAATGACGCGCTGGGCGGGAATTACCGTGAAATCCTGGCGGGTCTCATGGAGTGCACCCCTACCTCCGCCAACGCGATGGAGTACGCCGCCGTCCTCCACCGGGCCGCCCTGCAATACCACTTGTCGGAGCTGGGGGAGCAACTGGCAGCGGCGGCCGCCTCCAGCTTGGATGAGGCCCGGACAGTGGCGGACAAGATCACCTCTCTGGCCTGTGAGAAACCCGGCGTGCGAATCACGGATCTCCGCCAATGCTACGAGGAGTTCCTGGACCGCCACGCCGAGGGCAAGAAGCCCGCCTATTTCACCTGGGGCATCTCCGCCTTGGATGAGCGTATCTACGTGGAGCCGGGAGACTTCACCGTCCTGGGCGGCTATCCCAGCGCGGGCAAGACGGCCCTGGCGCTGCAAATGTCCTTCCACATCGCGGAGCAGAAGCGGGTGGGCTATTTCTACTACGAGAACAACGACAAGAAGCTCTTTGACCGGCTGGTTGCTCTCAAGGCCAAGGTGTCCTTCGGGAAGATCAAGCGCTTCGACCTCCAGGAGGAGGACTTCGAGCAGATCGTCGCCGTCCAGAACGCGCTGACGGCCCCAGCCCTGGAGTTCGTGGACGCCTCCGGCATGACGGCGGCGGACGTGCGGGCTATGGCCTTGAGCCGCCGCTATGAGCTGGTGGTGGTAGACTATCTCCAGAAAATTCCCAGCAGCCGGGGACGGCGGGGCCTCAGCGACTTTGAGCGGGTCAGCGAGGTCTCCGGGGACCTCCAGAACCTGGGCCGTCAGACCGGGACAGCGGTGCTGGCCTTGAGCCAGCTCAGCCGCCCGAAGGCGGGGGGCGTTCAGGAGCCCGGCATGCACGCCTTCCGCCAGTCCGGGCAGATTGAGCAGGACGCGGATGTGGCGCTGCTGCTGTACAAGGAGGCCGGGAAGGACCAGAAAACCGCCCGGGTGCTGAAAATCGGCAAGAACAAGGAAGGCGAGGCGAATCTCGCCATGCGGATGTATTTTGACGGCGACACCCAGAGCTTCAGCCGGGTATTCCCGGCGCCGGAGAAACAGGAGAAGCCGCGCCGGAAGGCCCAGGTCAGTTTCTGGGAGGGCTGGAAGGAGCTCCCGGACGACGGGGACAACCCCTTTCCGGAAGAGTAAAACGCCGCCTCCCGGCGGCTGAAAGGATAGCTTATGAAAACCATCGCGATCTTGAACCTGAAAGGCGGGACGGCGAAGACCGTCACGGCGGCCACCATGGCCCGGTGCCTTTCTGCGGAATACAGCGAGTCAGTTGTGCTGATCGACGCCGACCAGCAAGGGAATCTCTCTCAGTACTTCGGCGTCACCGACACCAGCCAATGCGGCAATACCTGGACCATTCTGACGGACGGCGGCGGGTACTGGCCGGACTTCGTGACGCCGATTTCTCCCACGCTGGATCTCATTCCCTCGGGCATGGAGCTGGCCAGGGCGGACCTCCCTAACAGCGGCGCCAGGGTGACGCAGATCGAGGAGCTGCGGACCGTTCTGGCGGAGGACGGGGTGCGGTACCTGATCATCGACCTGCCGCCGTCCCTGGGGTTTGTTGTTCAAGCGTCGCTGCTGGCGGCGGATGAGGTCATCATTCCCATCCGGCTGGACACGTTCAGCACCGCCGGCATGGCGGAGCTGGCGCGGCAAGTGGACGATATGCGGAGCATCAACCCCCGTCTCCGAGTGGCGGGTATTCTGGGGACTCAGTTTCAGCGGACCGCTTATGAGCGGGAGGTCCACCGCCTGTTGGCGCTAGAGTCCGACCTGCCGGTGTTTCAGACCTTGATCCGCATGAGCCCGCCGGTGCCCAGGAGCTTCGACGCGCACGAGAGCATCCTGACATTCTCTCCCCGCTGCGGGGCGTCGATTGACTACCGGGCCTTCGTGCGAGAATATCTGGAGGTTCATCATGGGTGATTTCCGTTTGGCGGAGGTCTTGCGGGGCCAGCTCCAGAACGCCGGCAAAAATGTGTCCAACTTGGACACATCCGACAGCCCGCAGCAGATCGAGTACATCGACATCGGCTTGCTGGACGGAGACCCCCGGAACCGGCGGGATCTGCGGGGGCTGGAGGAGCTGGCGGCGAACATTGAGCTTTTGGGCCTCCGTCAGCCCCTCCGGGTACGGGAGAACCCCGAATCTCCCGGCCGGTTTATCATCGTGTCCGGCCACCGGCGCCGGGCGGCGCTTCAAAGATTGGTAGACGATGGACGGGTGGACTTCGCACGGGTCCCCTGCATCCGGGACGTCTCCGCCCAATCCAGCGCCCTGCAGGAACTGCGGCTGATCTTCGACAATCTGGATACCCAGCCCTATTCCTCCGCGGAGAAGGCCAAAATTGCCGCCCGGGTGGAGGAGCTGCTGTACGTGCTGAAAGAGGAGGGCATGGAGTTCCCGGGCCGGATGCGGGACCAGGTGGCGGCGGCGTGCAGGATTTCCGCCCCGAAGCTGGCACGGCTGAAGGTCATCCGGGAGAAATTGGTCCCACAATACATGGGCCTGTTTGAGAAGGGCACGCTGCCGGAGCAGACAGCCTACGCCCTGGCACGTCTGCCGGAGGTTTTCCAGAAGCGCCTGGCCAACGCCCTGTCGGAGGTCCCCAGCGGCAGCATTGCGGAGAAGGTGCTGAAAAAGTACAACGAGGGCTGGCGGTGGGAGCCGGCACTCCAGTGCCCGGACGGGAAGCCCTGCAAGCGGGGAGACACATTCCTCCGGCGGGACTGCGAGACACACTCCTGGGAATCCTTCTGTGGCGGGAATACCTGCTGTCTGAAATGTGAGAAGTCGAAGGCCGGCTATTCTCCCTGTGAGCGCATGTGCTCCAAGGCCAAGGCCCAGCGGAAGGTCAAAAAGGACGAGGAGGCGGAGGCCGCCCACAAGCGAAAGCAAAAGAATGGCCGGACATACCAGAAGGAGACGCAGATCTACGCCAAGCGGCTGCTCCCGGCCATTGACGCCGCCGGACTGCCGGAAGAAGAGAGTATCCACTGGCATTGGGACAACTGTACGGTAGCCGATATTCGCCGGTGGGCCGCCGGAGAGTTTGACGATCCGGCTGGATGGGACTGGGCACGCCTGGAGCCGGGCAAATGCGGCGAAGAGGTGAAGGTGGCCATTCTGCTGGGCTGTACGACGGATTTCCTCATGGGCTTGGCGGACGATTTCCGCCCCCCGGCGGCCCCGGAGCCCCCCGCCCAGGAGGAGCCCGCCCAGAATGTGTCCAACTTGGACACATTTCCCGAGGAGGAACAGGGGGAGGGACTGGAGGACGAAGCGGAGGAGCCCGAGGAGGAAGCCGAAGAGCCCCCTGTCCGCCGGGTCCGGTGGGAGAGCCGGGGCCGCACGCCGCCGGAGGGCAAGCCGGTCCTCACCTATGCACTTAACAACGACGGTCCGGTATACCGTGCGGTGATGTGGAAGGACGGTCAATTCAAATTTCCCAACGGGAAAAAGTTTGCGACGGGCCTCCAGTACATCCAATGGCTGGAGATCCCGCTCCCCAGCTCCGGGGAGGAGTTCCAGCTGGAGCGGGCGGAAGGACAACTGGTACTCTCCGGCTGGATGCCCGGCGGGACGTTCCCCCGGCAGCCTTGTGAGGCGGTGGCGGATTTTCGGTCCGCCGGTGAGGCCGGCAGACCCGGCGCCCGCATCCGGCGTGCCTGCTGGTTTGACGGTGAGGCTTTCCTGTTCAAACGGCACGGCGCCAAGATCGATGCGGAGTGCGTCCGCTGGATGGCTCTGCCGCCGGTGGAAGACGATGTGTCCAAGTTGGACACAAATGGAGGAGAGCGCGTATGAGGATACTGAACACCGGAGACCCCTGCCCCTTCTGCGGCCAGCCCATTCGGACGACAGACCCCGCCGCGCTGCGGCTGCTGGCGGCCGTGGCGGACATTGCCGGGTTCCCGGACCCGAAAAAGGAGGCCCCTGACGATGGGAACGAGATTCACGGCCCCAGAGGGGGCGCTTCGGAGTAACCTGGGCCTGCTGGCCGGGACGGTTATCCGGGAACTGCGGATACACCCCTTTCTGGATAAAGAACTGGAAGGCGGTTCTTGGAATTTCCGCCCGGAGTGGCTGGAGTTCACCATTCTGTCTGTTGTAAGCGGCGGCTACCGCTGCCGGTACTCCGGGGAGGAGGAGCCCTTCGCCTGGTCCTCCTGGAGGAGTCAGCCGAATCACGGCTACATGGAGGACGACAGCACGCCGGTCAGGTATTACGTCAAGGAGGCGCCTCTGCCCCCTCCCTACGAGGGCAAGCCGGGGTTCTCTCCCTACGAGCTGCGGTGTATGGAAATCGACGAGGCGGCGCTGCTGATCCGGGACCCGGACGCTTTCGCGGAAGCGGCGGCCGCCCCGGAGACGGGCAAGACCGACCCGTACGCTTTCCATGAAAGGCCCTCCAGAAAATTCACGGAGCGGGGCGGGTGCCCGTTTTATCAGGGACTCCTGAACTGGGGGTGTGGCTCCAGCGTCTTGTGCGAGGCGGTCCGGCCCCATCTCCATGGTCATGTGGGGATCAAGTTCTGTGAGGAGGGCCGGAAAGCCTACTGCCCGATCTGGCGGGCAAAGGGCGGGCAGTGAAATGTGTCCAAGTTGGACACATTTTCGGAGAGCGGTCATTTTGAGAGGAGAAGCCATGACAAACGAAAGAGCGATTGACCTGTTGGAATCCTACGATTTCCCGGAAGGACACCCGGATTTGACTCGGGCGGCGTACATGGGGGCGGAGGCCCTGCGAGAGGAATTGGAAGAGAGTAAGCCCCTGACGCCGGAGGAGCTCCAGGAGATGGAAGAGGGCCCGGTATGGCTTGGCGGCGAGGGCTTGGAACGGTGGGATATTTTCTGCGGCGTTTCCACCGACGGCCTCGCCTGTTTCCTGCGGGCGGCGCTGCCCATGGAAGGCTGCGGCAAGTCCTGGGTCCCCTATCTCCGCAAGCCGGAGACTCCGGCGGATGGAAAAGAGGAGGAGAACACATGACCAAGCTATACGACATTCGCAACTGGCCCAAGCAGGGACTTGATGAAATGAAATATCCTTGCATTGGCACTGTAGATACCGCCCCCAAAATCGGGAGGCTGCTGGATGTTGCCGGTCAGCAGTTCAGAGTCGGCATCCTGAATCGCAAGGATGGGCATGCTGGCGTCCGTCCTCTCGCCGTCAAGCTGAACACTTCCCCGGAGCCGAGAGAATTTGAGTTGAATATTATCTGCCCCTACTGCGGGAACACCGACCTGGCCTCCTTTGAGCGCAGCGATGAGGACACAACTGAGTGCGGGGAGTGCGGCGGAACTATCCACTATCAGCGCATCGTCACTGTCGAGTATACAACCGAGCCCGTGAAGCCGCCCAAGCCGATCCGGGCGCATTGGATAAAAGATGCTGGGAACGCGGAATAAGATTCGGCTCCTCGTCTTTCCCCTTGCGATTTTCCTGTCCCTATTTCTCCGGCCTCTTCCGGCCCCCGCGGTGGAGCCGCCTCCCGGCCCCGCCGTCCAGATCATCCCGGCCCCGGTGGAGCGGACAGCTCCGGAGCCAGAAGAGGACCCCTCGTTTCCGGCGGAGGTGCACGTGATCGAGAACTGCACCGTCACCTGGTACACGGCGGACACCTGCGGCAAGGCCCCGGACCACCCGGCCTATGGCATCACCGCCAGCGGCCTCCCCGTAGAGGAAGGCGTCACCTGCGCCGTGGACCCGGAAGTCATCCCCCTGTTCTCGACGGTCTATGTGGAGTACGCCGACGGGAGCGCCGGGACCTTCCGGGCCACTGACACCGGAGTTAAGGGGAACTGGGTGGACATCTACACGCCGGATTATGACTACGCCGTCCGGTGCGGCCTGCAAAGCCTGACCGTGTATTGGACGGGCCCAGAGGAGTGAACCCCATGAGCTGTAAAGGCTGCGCCTACGCCGTCTACCTCTCCGGGGCGTGGTGCTGCGATTATCTCCAGATCGCTGGCCACCGCCGCCCCTGCCCGCCCGGGGAGGACTGTACCGTGCGCGAGGCGGCGAATCTGACGAAGAAAGGAAGCGCGTTTATGAAACGAAGGGAATGGGACACGGAGAAGGCCAAGGCCCTGTATGACCAAAAGCTGTCCGACGCCGAAATTGCGGGGAGAGTCGGCGCTACGGCCTCGGCGGTGGCTAACTGGCGGCGGAGCCTGGGGCTTCCGGCAAACCCGGAACGGCATTCGCCTCCCCAGGAAGGGCCTGAACCGAAAGCGGCGCCTCCCCCGCCTGTCTCCCTGCCGTCCCGGCCCCTGGCGCTCCCGGCCATGAAGGGCCCCGTGGAGCTGTCGGTGGAACTGGACGGCCACGCCTTCGCCCTGCGGGCCCCGGACCTGGAGGGCGCGGCGCAGATCTACGAATACGCCGGGCGGCTGCTGGGGGACATGCGCCAGGCCGCCGCCAAGCTGAAGGAGGGAATTGACGATGGCTAAGAAGAAGGCGTCCCGGATGTGTTCCCGCTTCCACTGCGACAAGCGCGGGGATCGGTTCTGCTGCGCCGACTGCGTGGAGCGGAAGCGGGACCGCTGCCGGAACCCATGTCACAACGATCCCGCCCGCTGCGGCCTGGAAGATCGGAGGCCGAAGCCATGAAGGGTAACAGACGGCCGCCGCCCCGCCGCCCGGCGAGTTACGCGGACCTGCTGAAGCTCAAGGCGGAGGCGAAGAACCAGGGGATTATGGAGGCGTTTATCATTTTCTTCAGCGCCCTGCGGGACAAAGAGGGCTTCGGCCCCACCCGGCTGCGCCGGGTCCTGGACGCGATGAACGAGTACGCCGGCAGTATCCGAAACGGGTATGTCACCATCCAGGACCTCCAGACCACGCTGAGGGAGGAGGCGGGGATCGAGCTGACTTTTAACAGTCTGGGAGGTGGGGACAAATGAGTGATCCATCGACCTGGTATTGCGTAAGACAGCGGGCGGGACCTTTCGTCAAAGCCTTTTCTACCGACAACTACCGCCTCGTCAAACGTCTGCGGGCCCGCAGTCCCAGTCATCCCGCCCTGAGCGGTACGCCGCTGGATCGGCTGGAACTGCGGCTGGCGCTCTTTGGATACGACGGCATTTTTTACACGCTCACGTTCTCGGACGAAACCCTGCCCCGGGACTTGGATGGGGTGATGAGGGTATGGAACGCTTTCCTCATGCGGGTGAAACGCTGGCGGAAGGGCGTGCCGCTGGACTTTTACGTTTACCGCATCGAGGGCCTCCACGGCGATTCCCGCTATCATATCCATGCGTTCCTGCGGGACAAAGACCTTCCTCCAGCGGTGGTCCAATATCTCTGGACGTGGGGCTTTGTGGATGATGAGCCGTTTGATGAAAAGCGGGTATTGGCAGAAAAGGGCTACCGATGCCTTGCCCGCTACTTCACCAAGGAGCGGCCCGAGGTTGGCCGCCACGCCTGGGGGGATGCCCGTAAGCTGAAATCTCTGCTCCCTCCTCCAGCAGTCCACGCCTCCAAGACGGGGCGGATATCCATCCCGCGGGACGCAGTGCTGCTTCCCGTCAGGGACGATCTTAAAAAAACGGGTTGGGGTTACTACCAGTACGCCCGCTATCTGCTCCCCCAAAAACGGCGCTTTATATTTAATCAAGAGGATTAGGTATATCTTCTATTGATAGTCTACGACTTGAAGGCTTATATTTTTTTACGGACAAGGAGGCGAGCCCATTGCAAAGAGCAGCGAAACCTGCTAAACTAGCTGTAAAGAACGGATGGATAATCTGTCCGGTATGCAAGCAGCGAACGCATCAGCATGTCGGCCCGAATGTCGAGGCCAAAGGTTTGGAGCTTTGGTGCCATCGCTGCAAGACCGTCCATGTCGTGAATATCGTTGGTGGCCAGTGCTTCTTGGTTAGCCCGTGCCGATAGTCCCCCTCTGCGGAGGTGGCTGTCGGGCGGGCTTTTTGTTTTGCGTGGAGGTGACAGCCCATGGCAATGAAACCGCTCCGGCCCTGTCTCCATCCCGGGTGCGGCGTGCTGGTCTCCGGCGGCTACTGCGCCGCCCATCAGCCGCAGCCGAAGGACCGGCGCAGCGCGGAGGCCCAGGCGTGGCGCTGGATGTACGGGACGGACGTGTGGAAGCGCCTGCGTGAGGACCAGCTTTTGCGGGAACCCTTCTGCCGGGAGTGCGCCCGGCGGGGCGTGCGCCGGTACGCCACCGACGTGGACCACATCCGGGACCACAAGGGGGACTGGGCCCTGTTCACGGACCCCGGGAACCTGGAGAGCCTTTGTCATTCCTGCCACAGCCGCAAAACGGCCCGGGATTTGTGGCAAAACCGAAGGGAAAAACGGCGCCGCTGAGGGTAAACCCCAGCCCAGCTTTGGGCGCGTGGGCGTCCCGCGTGCCTGTGCGCCGGGATTCCCTGCACCCCTCCCCCCGGTCAAGAAAGTTTTGGCCGGGCGGCGCAATACCGCAAGCGGCCCTCCGCGTGGGATTTTTCCCCCACGGCGGAATCCGGGGACGACCAAAGCCGCCTGAGCGGCGGAAAGGACAGCGAATGAGCGCGAAAAAATCAGCCGGCGGGACAGCCGGCAAGGGCGGCGTGAGCGCGGCCCCCACCCAGGACAACCAGATGGTGCGGGTGGCGGCGGAACAGCTGCTGACCCTGCCCATCGAAGAACTGATCCCCTACCCGAACAACGCCAGGGTCCACAGCAAAAAGCAGATCGCCCAGATACGGGCCAGCCTGCGGGAGTTCGGCTTCGTGACGCCGGTGCTGATCGACTTTGACAACAACATCATCGCCGGGCATGGCCGGGTGGAGGCGGTGCTGGCGGAGGGAATGACGGAGGTCCCCTGCGTCCTGATCAGCAGCCTCACCGAAGCCCAGCGCAAGGCGTATATCCTAGCGGACAACCGGCTCAGTGAGACCGGGGCCTGGGACCCGGAGACGCTGAAGATGGAAATGGCGGGCCTGGAGGCGCTGCGTTTCGATACCAGCGTCATCGGCTTTGACAAAAAAGCCCTCCGGGAGATCCACGTGGAATCCTACACCCGCGCGGCGCCGGGCCAGGGAGCCGCCGGAGAGGCCGAAGCGCCGGATGAGGAGCCCTCGCCGGCAAAGCGTACCGTGTGCTGCCCGCATTGCGGCCACACGTTCGAGCCGTAAAAACGGGCTTTCCTGAGAGGAGTGAGAAACATGCCGGGACCGAGACAGCCCACGGATTTGATCAAGGCCAACGGGCGGAAGCATCTGAGTAAGGCCGAGGAGGCGGAGCGCCGGAGCCGGGAGGCCCGCGTGGAGCCCGCCAGGACGGCCAAGCCCCCCAAGTGGTTCCCGGAGGAGATGAAGAAGGACTTCCGGGCCCTGGGCAAGCGGCTGATTACCGCCGGGCTTTACACGGACCTGGACGCGGACACCCTTGGCCGGTACCTGGTGGCGCAGCATCAGTGGGTGACCGCTACCGCCGAAGCGGAAAAGGCCCTGGCGCAGCGGGACCAGGAACAGGCGGAGGCGTGGGGCCGCATCCAGGAGCGCTACTTCAAGCAGGCCCGGAACTGCGCCAATGATATGGGCCTCACCGTCACCAGCCGCTGCCGGCTGGTGGTGCCGGAAAGCGCCCGGCAGAAAACGGAGGATGATAACCCCTTCCTCCAGCTGATCCAGGCGGGGGGCCGCTATGCCTGAAGCCGTCTGGCTGACGCCGTTCATCCACGTGCCCGTCCCGGACGACGGGGCGGAGCTCCGGTACAGCCAGGAGTCCGCAGACCGGGTGTTCCGTTTCTTCGGCCTGCTGGTGTTCGGCCAGAACGAGTGGGCGGGCCAGCCCTTTGAGCTCCTCCCCTGGCAGGAACAGATCGTCCGGGAGTTCTACGGCGTCCAGGTCCGGGACGATGACGGAAGCTGGGTCCGGTACCGGCGGTTCTTGTACGACGAGATTCCGAAGAAGAACGGCAAGAGCGAATTTGCCGCCGGCCTGGGCCTGTACCACCTTCTGGCGGACGGCGAGGCCCTCCCCAATGTGGGCATCTTCGCCGTGGACAAGGAAAACGCGGATATCATCTACAAGTGCGCCAAGTACATGGTGGAGAACACCGCCCTGTCGGAGCCCGCCCACAAGCCCCTGGCGTGGTGCCGGGACAGCGTGCGGGAGATCCGCACCCGCTTCGGCGGCGTGATGAAGGTCTACTCCGGGGACGTGGAGAACAAGCACGGTCCCTCCTTCTCCGCCATCCTCTGCGACGAACTCCACGCCTGGAAGGGCAAGAAGGGCCGGGCCCGCTGGGAGGTGCTCACCACCGGCTCCGACGCCGCCAGGCGGCAGCAGACGGTCCTGGTGCTGACCACGGCCGGAGACGACCCGGACCGGGCCTCCGTCGGCTGGGAGGTTCACGAGAAATGCCGGAGGCTTCTGGCCTGGCGCCAGGGGAAGCCGGAGCGGCCCCAGGATGCCGACGATCCGGAATGGCTGCCGGTGATGTACGGCGTGTCCGTCCTCACCGGGGACGACCCGGACAAGCTCAAGGACCTGGACATCTATGATGAAGAACTTTGGAAAGCCTGCAATCCCTCCTACGGCGTGACGCTGAAGGCCCGGAAGTTCCGGGCGGCGGCCAGGGCGGCGATGCAGAGCGAGGCGGCGGAGCGGGCGTTCCGCTGGCTGCGGCTGAACCAGTGGATCTCCACCAAGGACGTGGGCTGGCTCCCCCTGACGCTGTACGACAAGACCCAGGTCGGGCCCTCCGCCAAGGCGGAACGGGAGGCGTGGATCAAGGAACACCTGACGGGAAAGCGGTGCTTCGGCGGGCTGGACCTGTCCAAGACCACGGACCTGACGGCCTTTGTGCTGGTATTCCCGCCCCAGCCGGGCCTGGAGACGGCGGTGGTGCTGTTCCGGGCCTGGAAGCCCCGGCAGACGGTGCTGGAGGCGGAGAAGGCGGACGGTATGCCCTTCCGGGACTGGGAGCGGGCCGGGTTCCTCAATCTTTGCGCGGGAGACATGGTGGACTTCCGGGACATGGTGGAGGCGGTGCTGGAGGCAAAGGAGCAGTACGAGCTTTTGTATCTCGGCGTCGACGCCCATCTGGCGGACACCCTGACGCCCCAGCTTCAGGACGCGGGCGTCCGGGTCATCTCCATCCCCCAGACCATGGTGGGCATGAGCCCGGCCATGAAGGAGATCGAGCGGATGCTGCG
>CAMXKT010000003.1 GCA_947244595.1 uncultured Oscillibacter sp.
CCACGTCCTTCTCTCAGAACGTGGGCCTGGTCACCATGACCAAGGTGGTCAACCGCATGGCCCTGACCTGCGGCGCGGTGTTCCTGGTGCTGGCGGGGCTGAGTCCCAAGCTGGCGGCGGTGATCTCCATCATGCCCCAGAGCGTCCTGGGCGGCGCGGCGGTCATGATGTTCGCCTCCATCGCCGTGTCCGGCATCAAGCTGCTGACCAAGTACGGCGTCACCAACCGGGTGGTGACCATCGTGTCCATCGCCATGGGCCTGGGCTACGGCCTGGGGGCCACGGCGGGGGCCCTGGCGGGCCTGCCCCAGCCGGTGCAGCTGGTCTTCGGCGGCTCCGGCATCGTGCCGGCGGCGGTGCTGGCCATCATCCTGAACATCGCCATCCCCAAGGACCAGGAGGACCTGGACAACGAGGCCCGGGCCAACAAGGAGACCCAGGAGGCGTAAGAGAAACGCGCGCAAGCGCCCGGAATCTCTCGATTCCGGGCGCTTGTTCTCTTCTCGGATCTGGCCCTCACAGGGACTTGTCCAATACCTCCGTGTACACGGCGGGGGGAAAGGCCCCCACCTTCCGGTCAAACTCCCGGCCCTCTTTCAAGAAGACCACCGTGGGGATGTTCATCACGCCGAAGCGCCGGGCCAGGTCCGGTTCCTCGTCCACGTTGACCTTGGCGATCAGGGCCTTGCCCGCGTACTGCTCCGCCAGGTTTTCCATGACGGGGCTCAGCATCTGGCAGGGACCGCACCAGGGAGCCCAGAAGTCCACCATGGCCAGGGGGGCCTGACCGGCAGTCCCGTCAAATTCCGCCGTCTTCAAGTGCTGCAGTGCCATATCATTGATCTCCTTTGTTTTGAATTTCCTCATTTCAGCGCCGCTGCGAAGGCGGCGGCCTTTTGTCCCGCTACTAAGCCTTCTCCTACGGCCTTGGAGACCTGCAGGGGCCCGCCGGTGCAGTCCCCCGCGGCGAAGACGCCGGGGAGATTCGTGGCCATATTCCGGTCCACCGCGACGAAGCCGCCCTCCAGCTCCAGGCCCGGGAACAGGTCCCCCGGGGCCATGGCGGGCCGCAGGAGGAACACGCCCTCCACCGCCTCCGTCACGCCGCCGCAGACGACGGCCTCCACCTTCTCCGCGCCCTGGATCACGCAGTCCCGGGGCTTGTCGAAGTAGACCACCCGGCAGCCCACGCCCTCCAGAAACGCGGCCTCCTTCTTGGCCGATGGGGTCCAGCCCAGGACGGCCACCCGTTTTTCCCGGTAGAGCATCCCGTCACAGGTGGCGCAGTAGCTGACGCCCCGGCCCAGCAGCTCCGCCTCCCCGGGGAACTTCTTCCCCCGGACGACGCCCGCCGCCAGCACCACGGCCTTACCCTGAACCATGGTATTCCCCACGCTCACATACCAGTCCTCCCCGGACCGCAGGGCGCTGAGAGCCTTGCCCTCCAGAAACTCTGCCCCGGCGTCCTCCGCGTGGCGGCGGAAAGCCGTCATCAGCTCCGCTCCGGTTACGCCGGGAAGGCCCAGGTAGTTGTCCACCTGTTCCGCCCGCCAGAGGGGCCCCTCCTCCGGGGGATTGGAAATCACCAGGGCGGTTCTCCCCCGGGCCCGGACGTTCTGGGCCGCCGACAGTCCCGCCGGGCCGCCGCCGATGACGAGCACGTCGTACACCATTGCGCCGCCTCCTTTTCCGTAGTCTGTGCAATCTATCCTATCACAGTTCTGGAAAATTTTACAGGCGTTTTTGCAACAATTTTTTGCCCCGCGGCTGGCAAAAAATATCCCAGCCCTCGGTTGCTTTTAGGCCGGGAATTTGGTAGACTAGAGGGGAACCGGTCCGCCGGACGCGGGTCCAGGGGGCCGGTTCCCTATATTCAAAAAAGCGGCGGCGCCGGACGCAGGGGGCGGACGCTGCGTGAGATTGGGGCGCTCGGGCCGCTCAAGCCATCCTATGCGCCGCCCCGTCCTCCCGCTACCGGACCCGGATCCCATGTCCCGGCTCTTTCGCCGCCGTACCGACAGAAAAGAGGGGCTTCTTATGATTAAAATCGCGCCGTCCATCCTCTCCGCCGATTTTGCAAATCTGGAACGGGATATCCAACGCATCGCCGCCGCCGACTACGTCCACGTGGACGTGATGGACGGCGTGTTCGTCCCTAACATCTCCATCGGCATCCCGGTGGTGAAGTCCATCCGGCCCACCACCACGCTGCCCCTGGACGTCCATCTGATGATCACCCAGCCCGTCCGGTACGTGGAGCAGTTCTGCGACGCCGGGGCGGACCTGGTGACGGTCCATGTGGAGGCGGACAGTGAGGAAAACATCCATGCCGCCATCGACAAAATCCATGCCAAGGGGAAACGGGCGGGCATTGTGCTGAAGCCCAAGACTCCCGCCGAGGCGGCCCTTCCCTTCTTGGAGAAGGTGGAGCTGATCTTGGTGATGACCGTGGAGCCGGGCTTCGGCGGGCAGAAGTTCATGGCGGATATGATGCCCAAGGTCTCCGCCCTGCGGAAGCTCATCGACGAGAAGAACCCCAGCTGCGAGCTGGAGGTGGACGGGGGCGTGGCCCCGGATACCTGCCGGACCTGCATCGACGCCGGGGCCAATGTGCTGGTGGCCGGGAGCGCCGTTTATAAGGCCGCCGATATCCCGGCGAGGATCGGGGAGCTGAGGGGGGCCGTCTGAAGAGACGGGGGCTTATTCCGGCGCTGGCGCGCGGGGCGGATTGGATGTCAGCGATGGCTGGTCCAATGCACCCCCCATTTCGTCGGAAGAAACTCCGTCCACTCCGCTTCCGCCTGACGGCGAAAGCTCCGCTCTGCTCCGTTCCTTCCTCCTCTCCCCACCGCGCGGGGCGCGGCGGGGGCCCCTGGTTTGCGAAAAGAGAGAATGCGCCGTGCACGGTGGAAGAGAGAAAACGGGGGCGCGTCGGCAGTGCCGACCGTTTCACGCATGTCCCTACCCGCGGCGTGGTGCGGGCGGGGGTTGGGTGGTTGACGCATGGACCGTCCGGCCCTCCTCGCTGCCGCTAATTTGGCGGTAGGGGCGGGCGCTCTGCTCCTTCCTCTCTACAAACGGCCCAGCCCTACCCCTATGGACAGGGCGCTGCAAAAAGCGGCTTCCTCTGTCAAATAACCCACTTGTCGCTCTTGACCCAGCAGCGCGTCCAGCCGCTCCCCTTGTTCCGCCGTCAGCCCGGAGCGGAAAGCGGTCCAGTTTTCTTCTAAATCGCAGACAGCCCGGTAGTATTCCCGGGACTCCAGGTAGCGCCCAATCCGCTCCTCCTGAGCGTATTGGTAGAGGGCTTCCAGAAACCCTTTCATAAAAATCGACCTTTCATTTGCACAGATGTAGACGTATTTATATAGATATTTTTGTCTATATAAATTATATGATATTCTGTATTCTTTTGTCAAGACTCTGGAGGGATAAAATGGAGCAATTAGCAAAAAATTTGCTGGCCTTGCGTGAAGCCAAAAAATTGTCCCGTGAGAAAGTATCCAGGGTTCTTGAACTTTCCGCCAAAACCTACGAGCGGTATGAAAAAAACGAAGGGGACCCCACGGCCCCCACGCTGGTAAAACTTGCCGACCTCTACGGCGTGACCTTAGACCAACTGGTAGGCCGAGCGCCCTTGCCTCCGGGGGAGGAAGGGCGCTGACGGGATCCTTGGTGTGTCTGGTCCTTTGGGGCTGGATACTGACCACAAAAGCGTGTTGACCGCTCGGCTGCAACCCGAACGGTCAACTTGGTGAAAACTAAGTTGTCTATGAAGGGCTGACCGCCGTGTGACAGCGCTCTTCCATATTCCTTATACCAGACCGGCCCGCTTTGTCAAGAGCCGAACACCGGTCCCGCGTCCGCCTCCAGCGCCAGGTTAGCGGCAGTGGAAAGCGGCGCTTCGGCCATTCAGTTTTTGCCCACCCCCGCCCGCACCACGCCGCGGGTAGGGACATGCGTGAAACCGGGAGCACTGCCAGCGCGTCCCCCGTCTCTCGTCCCCCCCGCGGGGCCGTACTTCCTTTTCTCTTTTGGACCGTGCACGGCCCGTTTTCTCTTTTCCTTCTGGAAGGAAAAGAGAAAATGGGGGGTGCAATGAACCAGCCATCATCATGGCTGCAATCCACCCCGCCCGAAGGGCGAGAACAGGAGCCTCTCTATGGAATACTTCCCCCCCCCGCTTGAAAAGCTGGTAGAACAATTCGCCCGCCTCCCGGGCATCGGCGGCAAGTCCGCCCAGCGGCTGGCTTTCTTCGTCTTAGGCCTCCCGGAGGCCGAGGCCCAGGACTTCGCCGGCGCCATTGTGGACGCCAAGCGCAGCATCACCTGCTGCCCGGTGTGCCAGAACTTCACCAGCGGGGGCCTGTGCCCCATCTGCTCTTCCCCCAAGCGGGACGGGGCCACGGTCTGCGTGGTGGCGGACCCCCGGGACGTGGCCGCCATCGAGCGCAGCCGGGAGTATAACGGCCATTACCACGTGCTCCACGGAGTCATCTCCCCCATGAACCGGGTGGGGCCCGACGACCTGGCCATCAAGCCTCTTTTGGAGCGGGTGGCTCAGGGGGAGGTCAAAGAGGTCATCATGGCCACGAACCCCGACACGGAGGGAGAGGCCACGGCCATGTACATCGCTAGGCTGCTGAAGCCCTTCGGCGTCCGGGTGACCCGCCTGGCTTACGGCATCCCTGTGGGGGGACACCTGGAATTCGCCGACGAGGCGACCTTGACCCGGGCCCTGGAGGGGCGGCGGGAAATCTGACTTGACAGGGCGAAGGGACATCGCTATAATGAAGATACAGGGATGCCGCAGCAATTGCGGCTGGCCCCTGTTTCAGATTCGGTTCATAAAGAAACCGTCACCGTGCAGGGTGGCGGTTTCTGCGTTTGACAAAAAGCAAGGCCCGGCGTTGTTACGCGCCGGGCCTTGCTTTTTCAGTTGCTCACATTATGGTATACAGAATCTTCGCCATCTGGCCCCGGGTGATGTTGGCCTGGGGCCGGAAGGTTCCGTCGGCGTAGCCGCTGAGAATTCCCTGAGAAACCATGGTGCGGATGTAGAAGGAGGCGTAGCCCGGGATCTGGTTCGCGTCGGTAAAGGTCAGGTCCGCCAGGGCGTAGCCCTTCTCCTGGGACCGGCCGATCATGGCCGCCGCCTGGGCCCGGGTCAGATTCCCGGCGGGGTTGAAGTAGAGCTTCCCGTCCTTCCCCTGGGTGCCGGTGACGATGCCCTCGGCGTACAGGGCCCGGACGGCGGGCAGGGTCCGCTCCGGCAGCTTCTCCAGATCCGCGAAGGGCAGGGATACCTCGGCGTACTTGGCCGGGTCCAGCCGCAGGGCGTTGTAGAGCATGACGGAGAAGTCCAGCCGGGTCAGGAGGTCGTCGGGCCGGAAGGTGCCGTCGTCATAGCCGCCGGAGACGCCCCGGTCATACAGGAAGTCGCAGTAGTCCGCGCCCCAGTACTCCGCCGTGTCCGTGAAGCGGCGCTCCCCCTCGCCGGAGGCGGGGAGGTCCACGGAGGTCCGGCCGATGTTGCCGGAGTAGTCCTTGGCCTTGATGGTGACCCGGCTGATCCCCTGGCCCACCTCCTGGGCGGGGAGGGTTATTGTGAAGCGGCCCGTGGCGGTCTCATACGCGCCGCCGGTGGAGATGCTGATCCGGTCCGCCGGCAGGATGCCGTCCACGCCGTCGGTGATGGAGCCGGTGATGGTCCAGGCCTCTGGGTCCAGCTCCGCCGTGATGACGGGGGCGGCGTTGTCCACGACGCCGTCGAAGGTGGCGACCACCTGATCCAGATAGATGACGCCCTTGCCCTCGCCGCTGATCTCCAGGCCCCGGATGGTTATGCCGGGGGTCAGGTCATTGACGGTCACCTGCTTCCAGCCGGACACGTCCAGGGTGGTCAGAGGCAGGACCTGGACCTCTTCCTCGCCGATGGAGCAGAGGAGTGAGAGGGTGTTGCCGGAGCCGTTGCTGTCCACCCAGAGGCTCAGGCCGGTGTAGGGCTCTTTCAGAACGGCGGGCTGGGCCGTGGCGTTCCAGCGGGCGGTTCCGGTCTCCCCGGTCAGGTCGTACTCCAGCTTACCGGAGGCCTTGCCCAGGCGGACATAGTTCCCGTCCCGGTTCAGGCTGAAGGAGGCGTTCTCGCCGGAGCCCCGGAAGATGGTGGTTTCGCCCTCAAAGTCCTCCAGGGTCGCCAGGTGCTGGGTGGAAACGGTCACGTCGATGGACGCGCTCTGGGTCCCGGCGGAGACGGTGATTTTTCCCGTGCCCAGGGCCGTGGCGGTAAAGAGGCCCGTCTCGTCGATGGTCCCGATCTCCCCCTCCAGGGTCCAGGTGAAGGCCGCTGGATCCGCCTTGAGGGGCAGGTGCTTATAGGCGGCGGAGCCGCGGAGCTGGACGGCGGTCCCCGGGGCGGCGTTCAGGGTGGTGATGATGGCGTTCTGGTCGTCCCGGACCGCTACGCCGTCGGGGGCGGTAACGGCGTGGACCACCGTGGAGCCCTGTCCGCCGCCGCCCTGGGCGGTGACGGTGATGTCCCCGCCCTCCAGGGGGGTGATCAGGGTGTTCCCCTCCAGGGTCCCGGCGGAGGCCGTCAGGCTGTAGCGCTCGCTCATGGGAATGAAGTTGGTGTCCACGGCGGCGGCGGAGATCTCCGCGCTGCTGCCCGCCAGGACGTAGGCGTTGTCGGCGCTGACGTGGAAGTGGCTCAGCTGCCCCGTGGGCTGGTTGCTGGCCACCAGGAAAATCTGGTTGGAGACGGACCGCTCGATCCGGTCCGAGGGCTGGTTGATCCGCTCCGCCGCCGTGTCCGTGGGCTTGGTGACGGCCATGGTGGTGGAACCGCCGCCGTCCAGCCCCAGGGCCGTGACGCAGCCCAGCTCCATCATCCGCCGGGCCACCTGCTCCATCGTCGCGCCGATGGAGTGTCCGGACTTCCGGCCGTCGATGGTGTAGAAGATCAGGCTTCCGTCGTAGCGCTGGCCCACGGCGGTCCGGGGGGCCGCCCCCGTGGGCAGGCCGGAGGCCACGGCCCCGTTCTCCACCAGGGAGTAGAGGCTGCCCGCGGCGTACTGCACGTCGTTCCAGCCGGGGTCCGCGGGGGTGACGGTCACATTGATCACCGTCCCGGCGGGGATGGACCGGAGGGCGCTCAGGGTTTCCTCTCCCGCCTGGGCGTTGGCGGTGAGGACGGCTTGGTTCTGCTCCAGGGTGGGGGAGGTCCCCGCCTCGGCTTCCACCACACGCTCTACCACCAGGGAGGCGGTCCCGCCCAGGGTGAAGCCCCCGCCCTGGAGGGTGCAGATCACGTCCACGCCGGGCTGGGTGCTGCCGGTGGTGTGGGCGGCGTTAAAGTCGTAGGTGTACAGGAAGACCCCCGTGTCCGTCCGGGCCTTGTTGAAGGCGGTAATCTTCAGGGACTTGTCGGTCACCAGTCCCGTGCCGTTGGTGAGGGGGGTTCCCAGCTCGTCGTACAGGGGCTCCCCGGCCTCGTTGTACAGGGGCTCCCCGGTGCCGTCCTGGGCGGTGTAGGCGGCGGTGATGGACAGGGCGGGCTTGCCCAAAATGGCGGTGCCGTCCGCCCGGAAGCCCACGGCGTGATAGCCCCCGTCGCTGGACCGCAGCTGTCCCTGGGTCACCACGATTCCGATGGGCAGGCCGTTGTTCACGTTGTAGAAGTCTCCGTTGATACCGGCCACCACCCGCCAACCCTGGGCCTCCAGGGCCTGGGCGGTGTTGGAGACGGAGCTCCGGTCCGTCAGGGCCCCGCCGTAGGTGACGATGGGGGTCACCGCCTGGTTAGGGGTGTATGTAATCAGGTTCTCCGTCCGGTAGTCGGAGCTGACTTCGCTCCAGAAGACGTTGGTAGACAGCTGGGTCTCCCGGTTCAAAAGCGTGTCCGTGGCTGTGAGGTCGTCTCCCATGGCCTCCGAGGCCTGGGCGGGAGAGACGGTCAGCGCCGCCAGCAGGGAGAGGGCCAGCAGCAGGGAAAGCGCGCGGGGAAAGATTCGTTTCATAGGGTTCCTCCATACTTGTCCGGGGTAGTTGAACGGCTTCCATCATACCACAAACCGGAAGGGAAGTAAATGACGAACTGTGAACAAAATCCGGCGGGGCTCCCTGGATTTTCCAGACTGGACAAACCGCCGCTTTCGCGCTATGATGGAGGCAGAAGAAAAAAGGAGGGTCCGCCTATGACCGTCACTGTGGATCAAGCCCGCTGCATCGCCTGCGGCATGTGCGCCTACGCCGCGCCGGAGGTCTTCCGCGTCGTCGGGAACGCCTCCACCGTCATCGCCCAGCCGGAGGGAAAGGCCCCCCGGGTTCGGGACGCCGCCAACGGCTGTCCCGTGAACGCCATACTTTTCTTGAAAGAAAAGTAGGCAAAAGAACTTTAACACGCTCTGGCAGCCCGGCAATACACCAAAACGAAGCGGCGGCAACGAAGTCTCATCTTCGCTGCCGCCGTTTTCTTTTTTACTTCGCCTGCTTCATGGAAAGGGAGATCCGCTTCCGCTTCTCGTCCACCTCCAGGACCGCGACTTTCACCACGTCCCCCACAGACACCACCTCCGAGGGGTGCTTCACCCGGCGGTCCGCCACCTGGGAGATGTGAACCAGCCCGTCCTGGTGGACGCCGATATCCACGAAGACGCCGAAGTCGATAACGTTCCGCACCGTGCCCGTCAGGGTCATGCCGGGCTTTAAGTCCTTCATGTCCAGCACGTCCGTCCGGAGCACCGGCTTGGGAAGGTCCTCCCGTACGTCCCGGCCGGGCTTCATCAGTTCCGCCACCACGTCCCGGAGGGTGGGCACGCCCACGCCCGCCTCTTCGGCGGCCTTCTCCTCGCCGTAAGCGGACACCTGGGCGGGGAGGTTTTCCAGCTTCCCGGCCTTCACGTCCGAGAGGCTGTGGCCCGTCAGAGCCAGCAGCTTTTCCGCCGCGCCGTAGCTCTCCGGGTGTACGGCGGTGTTGTCCAGCACGGACTTGCTCTCCGGAACCCGAAGGAAGCCCGCGCACTGCTGGAAGGCCTTGGGCCCCAGCTTGGGGACCTTTAAAATCTGCTTTCGGGCGGTGAAGGGGCCGTTGGCCTCCCGGTAGGCCACGATGTTTTTCGCCGTGGCCGCCGTCAATCCGGAGACCCGCTGGAGGAGGGACGGGGAGGCCGTGTTCACGTCCACCCCCACGGCGTTGACGCAGTCCTCCACCACGCCGTTCAGGGCCTCGTCCAGGCGTTTCGGCGGACAGTCGTGCTGGTACTGCCCCACGCCGATGGCCTTGGGGTCGATCTTCACCAGCTCCGCCAGGGGATCCTGGAGACGCCGGGCGATGGACACGGCGGAGCGGAGATTTACGTCGTACTCCGGGAACTCCTCCGCCGCCAGGGGGCTGGCGGAGTAGACGGAGGCCCCGGCCTCAGAGACGATCATATAGCTGACGTTTGCCCCGGCGGCGTTTTCCTGATGGATGAGCTCCACGGCCATTTGCTCCGTCTCCCGGCTGGCGGTGCCGTTGCCGATGGCGATGTGCTCCACGCCGTGTCTCTCAATCAGCTTCGACAGGGCGGCAATGGCCTCCTTCTTCTGCCGCTCGCCGTAGGTGGGGTAGACCACGGCGGTGTCCAGCACCTTGCCGGTTCCATCCACCACGGCCACCTTGCACCCCATGCGGTAGCCCGGGTCCAGGCCCATAGTCACCTTGCCCTTCACCGGGGGCTGCATCAAGAGGGGCTTCAAGTTCAGGGCGAACTGGCCGATGGCCCCCTCGGCGGCGGCCTCCGTCAGGGTGGACCGGGCCTCCCGCTCCAGGGAGGGGAAGATCAGACGGTCGTAGGCGTCCTCCGCCGCGGCCTTGACAAACGCCATGGCGGGAGTCCCGGGGACCACCACCCGGCGGCGCAGGGTCCGCAGGGCCAGCTCCCGGTCCATCTCCACAGAGACCTTGAGTTTCCCCTCCTTCTCCCCCCGGTTGACGGCCAGCACTTGGTGGCCCAGCATCCGGGAGAGGGGCTGGGTGAAGTCGTAGTAGAGCCGGTAGACGGTGTCCTCCTCCGTGGTGGCCTCGCTGCGGAGCTTTCCGTCTCTCGCCAGCAGGGCCCGGAGGGCCTTTCGCAGCTCCGCGTCGTCGCTGAGGGTCTCGGCCACGATGTCGCCGGCTCCCGCCAGGGCGTCTTCCGCCGTCTCCACGCCCTTCTCGGGGTCGATATACTTGGCCGCCTCCGTCAGGGGGTCCGGGCAGTCCCGCCCCTGGGCGAAGAGCAGCTCCGCCAGGGGCTGGAGGCCCTTCTCCCGGGCCGCGGTGGCCCGGGTCCGTCGCTTCTGCTTATAAGGGCGGTACAGGTCCTCCACCTCCGCCAAGGTGGCGGCGGCGTCAATGGCCCGGGCCAGCTCCCCGGTGAGCTTGCCCTGCTCCTCGATGGACTTCTTCACGGCCTCCCGCCGCTCCTGGAGGCCCCGGAGATAGTTCAGCCGCTCTTCCAGATTGCGGAGGGTGGTGTCGTCCATGGCCCCGTGAAGCTCCTTGCGGTAGCGGGCGATGAAGGGGATGGTGTTGCCCTCGTCCAGCAGGCGGACCACGTTGTCCACGTACTGTTCGGGCTGGTTCAGCTCTTGGGAGAGCTGGGCGATGATGGCGTCCATAAAACCTCCCTTATCCGTTGGCCTGTTTCTTCTGCTGGAGGGCCGCGATGCGCTCCTCCGCTCCCCGCATGGTCTTGCGGAGGAAGATGATGCTCAAAATCAGGGATACCACCTCCGAGATGGGGAAGCAGAACCACACCAGGTCCAGAATTCCCGTCTGGGCCAGCAGCCAAGCCGACGGCAGCAGCGCCGCCAGCTGGCGGCAGACGGAGCAAATGAGGGTGTATACCGGGTTGCCGATGGCCTGGCACACGGACCCGGCGATGATGTCGAAGCCCGCCAGCAGGAAGGAGTAGCTGATGACCCGCAGGGCCACCGTGCCGATGGAGAGCATCTCCTCCGAGGCGTTGAAGAAGCCCAGAAGCGTACCGGGAATCAGGTTGAAAGCGGCGCAGCCGGCGACCATGATGACCGTGGCCGTGACGGCGGTGAGCTGGAAGGTCTTGCGCACCCGGTCCAGCCGGGCCGCCCCGTAGTTATAGGAGATGATGGGCACCATGCCGTTATTCAGGCCGAAGACGGGCATGAAGATGAAGCTCTGGAGCTTAAAGTAGGCCCCGAAGACCGCCGTGGCCGTGTCCGTGAAGGAGATGAGGATCTTGTTCATGCCGAAGGTCATGATGGACCCGATGGACTGCATGACAATAGAGGGCAGGCCCACCCGGTAGATCTCCCGGGCGATGAACCGGTCCGGCCGGATGTCCCGGAGGCGGATGTGGATGTCCTTGTTGAAGCGGAGGTTCATCCAGAGGCCGATGAAGGCGGCCACGATCTGGCCCAGCACCGTGGCGGCGGCGGCCCCGGCCACCTCCATCCGGGGGAAGCCGAAGAGGCCGAAGATCAAAATGGGGTCCATGATGATGTTGATGACCGCCCCGATGAGCTGGGTAATCATGGAGTACACCGTCCGGCCTGTGGACTGGAGGAGCCGCTCGAAGCAGAACTGGCTGAAGATGCCGATGGAGAGGCCCAGGCAGATCCTGGCGTAGTCCGTGCCGTAGTCCACAATGGGGGCGATGTCCGTCTGGGCCAGGAAGAAGGGCCGGGCCAGCAAAATGCCGCACACGCCGAAGACCACGGCGCTGACCAGGAAAATGAAGATGCCCGTGTTGGCGGCCTGGTCGGCCTGGTCCTGCTTCTTCTCGCCCAGGGACCGGGACAGCAGGGCGTTCATGCCCACGCCGGTGCCGCCGCCCACGGCGATCATCAGGTTTTGCAGGGGGAAGGCCAGGGACACGGCGTTCAGGGCGTCCTGGCTGATCCGGGCCACGAAGATGCTGTCCACCACGTTGTAGAGGGCCTGGACCAGCATGGAAATCATCATAGGCACCGCCATGCCCGCCAGCAGGGGCGCGATGGCCATGGTGCCCATCTTATTTTCCTGAGGGGCGGGGGAAGCTGATTGCAAATGGTTGTTTTTCATCTCTAGTATCCTTTCTGTATATGCGGGGCCTTGCTGAAAAAGGACGCGGCCATAACAGCCGCGCCTTTTAAAAGGCTGGGGTTATTTCTTTAACTCTCCGGTTGCAAGCTGGGTTAAATAGGCGTTCAAAAAGCCGTCCAGGTCCCCGTCCATGACGCCGTCGATGTTGGCGGTCTCGAAGCTGGTCCGGGTGTCCTTCACCATCTGGTAGGGCATGAAGACGTAGGACCGGATCTGGCTGCCCCACTCGATCTTCATCTGGACGCCCTTGATGTCGGAGATTTTTTCCGCGTGCTGCTGGGCTTTCAGCTCCAGGAGCTTGGCCCGGAGCATCTTCATGCAGTTGTCCTTGTTCTGGAACTGACTCCGCTCCTGCTGGCTGGCCACCACGATGCCCGTGGGCTTGTGGATGAGCCGGACGGCGGAGGAGGTCTTGTTGACGTGCTGGCCGCCCGCGCCGCTGGCCCGGTAGACCTGCATCTCGATGTCCTCGTCCCGGATCTCGATGGACTCGTCGTTCTCCAGCTCCGGCATGACCTCCACGGCGGCGAAGGAGGTCTGCCGCCGGGCGTTGGCGTCGAAGGGGGAGACCCGGACCAGCCGGTGGACGCCGTTCTCGCTCTTGAGGAGGCCGTAGGCGTTCTCTCCCTCGATGGAAATGGCGGCGGATTTGATGCCCGCCTCGTCCCCGTCCTCGTAGTCGAGAATTTTATAGGTGAAGCCCTTCCGCTCCACCCAGCGGGTGTACATGCGGTAGAGCATCTGGGCCCAGTCCTGGGCCTCGGTGCCCCCCGCCCCGGCGTGGAACTGCAAAATGGCGTTGCACCCGTCGTACTCCCCGGAGAGGAGAGTGGCCATCCGGGTTTCGGCGGCCCGGTCCTCCAGGGCGGCGTACTCGGCTTTCAGCTCCTCCAGAATCTCGGCGTCGTCGGCCTCCTGGCCCATCTCGCACAGGGCCGTCAGGTCCTCCCAGGAGGCGATCAGCTTCTCCTGCTTCGTGATCTTGTTCTGGAGCTGTTTCAGGCGCTGCTGGACCTTCTGAGAGCGCTCCAGGTCGTTCCAGAAGCCGTCCTGGGCGGTCTCGTCCTCCAGCCGCGCGGCCTCCTGCCGGGCCGCCTCAATGTCCAGGGCGGCGGAGAGCTCGTCCAGCTCCGGCTTCAAGTCCCGGAGCTTCTGCTTGTAGGCGTCGTATTCAATCAAAGCCATGACACTTCTCCATCCTTACAGTTTTCTCAGCCTATGTATTATATAGGAGGGAAATTTATTTGTAAAGAGAAACCTTTCCAACTTTTTGCCCCGGCTCCGTAATCAGGAAAATTGACAAAAAACGCCCGCCGGTGGTATACTGTTTTCAGCGCTGCCCCATGGCGGGCGGCCGGTCCCCTGCGGCAGGGGGCAGCTTCTTGTCCCCTGATCGAGAGAAAGGGGGGCTGTCCTATGATTACATATTCAGATCTTTTTGAGTTCTGTTTGGTCATCATCGGCGTTTGCAGTCTGTTTCTACAGGCCCGCAAAAAGAAGTAACCGCCCCTGGCTCCAACCGTGGCGGTTACTTCTTTGTAACTAGCAGGGGGCCAGCCGTCTGCCGGCAGCGCCCTATAGCTTCATTATACACAATTCCGCTCCTTTGTCAACCTGGACAAAGGGGCTTTTGTCACAATATGATACCAAAATGTTGCCGCTTATTCACAGTTTGTTCATGATTGTGGACGGGCTTTCCGGTATGGTATAAAGAGCGGGATTGTCCCGTTTGAGACATCCAATTTTCGGCAGGCACGGAGGTAACCTTATGAACAATTTTTGGAAGAAAAAATTCCCGGCGTTTCTCCTGACGCTGGTGATGCTGGCGAGCCTGGCGCCCGCCGCGCTGGCAGTCCCCCTGCCTACGGCGGGCGACCGCGCTTGTACGGTCACCAGCGGGCAGCACAGCTGGGACAGCGGCTTAGTGACCAAAGAGGCTGCTTGCATAAGGGACGGCGTGCGGGTGTACACCTGCCGGAACTGCCCCGTAACGGTTACCGAATCAATTCCCAGAACCGGCGTCCACGATATGCAGGTCGTCTCCGGCGGTACGCCGGCTACCTGTGTTGCGCCGGGGCGGGAAAAGCTCAAGTGTCGGAACTGCACTGAGGAGGGTACGCGTGATATTCCCGCCACCGGGAACCACACCCCCGACGCGAACGGTATCTGCTCCGTCTGCAAACAGCAGGTCGTGACGGCGGCGGACTACTTTACCGTCACCTACCGGATGGGCAGTACGACCTCCTCGGAGAGGGTGCGTAAGGGCGGTTATCCCGCCAGCGTGCCCAGCAATCCCGGCCTGACCAGCGTCGCGGGCAGCCACGCCTTTGTGGGCTGGGTCAAGGGGGACCTCTCCTATCCCGGCTACCGGAACCAGACCACGCTGAACGTCGCCGGGACCGCCGTCACCGGCAACGTGACCTATACCGCCGTCTACCGCCTGAACGCCACGGGACGGAACGACTCCCTGACCGTGGGGACCACCGGCGGCAAGCTGGTGGGCGCCGAACTCCGCGACAAGGTGGCCGCCGTCTTCGGCTCCCTGACCGGAACCAGCGCCTTTTCCTCCATCGAGCTGAAATCCACCAGCGGCAGCGGCAAGCTCTACCACAACAACAAACAGGATTCCCTCTGGAACCGCTATAACTACAGCGAGCTGTCCAACTACGTCTACTACGCCCCCAGCACCTCCAACAGCCTGAGTGTGGCCTATACCGCCGTGGACCAGTACGGAAACCAGATTTCCGGTTCCGTCACCCTCTCCGGCACGCCCACAAACTCCTCGGACATCATCCTCCGGGTGGCCCCCGGCGGTACTGTGAACTTCCAGGTGTCCCGCTTTGACGAGGCCTACAAAAAGCTCAGCAGCGACAGCGCCGTCCTGCAGTACGTGGACTTCGCGGTGGGCAGCGACTACCGGAACTTCGACGGAAAGATCTACACGGGAAACATCGCCCTCAGCGCAAACGACCTGGACGACTACGCTTTCTATACCGACGAGCGCTATAGCGGCAAATACGCCCTGGGCTCCCTGAGCTTCCGGGCGGACAGCCGGGCCGACATCGGCGACGAGCTGACCATGACCGTCCGGTACTATGACCGCTACACCCACTATGACGGAACCCTCCGCGTCATCGTGGACCGGGACGGCAAGCAGGACGGCGAGGTGGTCTACCGGGTGGCCCCCGGCGGCTCCGTCACCTTCAACCGCAGCGACTTCAACCAGGCCTATCAGGATTTGGCCAACACCAACCGGACGTTGAACTATGTGGAGTTCGTCCCCGGGGACGCATACACCGGCTTCGCCGGAAAGATCAGCGTCGCCGGACACTCCGACTACACCAAAAACGAGCTGTCCAAGGAGTGGTTCTACTACTCCACCGACCGGCGGGACAGCTACGGCATCGACGATCTGGTCTTCCGGGCCTCCAGCGGCGCCAGGGACGGGGATTCCCTGGAGATCCCCTTCTGGGCCTGCTATGACCGGGACGACGAGGTGAAATGCACCCTGCGGATTGTCATCGACAAGAACGGGTCCCAGGACACCGTCACCCTGAACGTGGCCCCCGGCGGCACCGCCCGCCTGGACAAGTCGGCCTTCAACAAGGTCTACCAGTACCTCTCCAACACCAGGAGAGACATCACCGCCGTGTCCTTCTACGCGCCGGACAGCTACCGAAACTTTGACGGCGCGCTGTACGTGAAGAATGTGGACCTCCGCCTCCAGGATCTGACCCACGACGAGACCTGGTTCTATTACAGCTCCCGCGACGCGGGCCGGGACGACTACCTGCTGGAGGACGTGACCTTCCAGGCGGACCGGGACGCCCGGGAGAACGCCAGCCTGGCCATCCCCTTCCGGGCCTACTACAGCAACGACCGGGAGGATTACGAGGAGGGCACTTTCCGCATCGTGATCACCTCCGAGGCCAATACCATCACCTATGAGGCGGCCCCCGGCGGATCCGTTGTCTTCACCTCCAGCGACTTCAACCGGGCCTACCAGACCATGTCGGGCACCAGCCGGACCATCAAGTATGTGGCCTTTGAGGCGGGCAGCGACTACGCCAGCTTCGCCGGGAAGCTCTACATCGGAAACGTGCCCCTGACCCGCAGCGACCTCACCTACGCCAAGACCCAGTTCTACAACGGGACGCCCAACTACGGCACCTACTCCATCGGCAGCCTCTATTTCCGTCCCGACGCCGCGGCCAAGGACGGCAGCTCCCTGACCATGCCGTTCCGGGCCTATTACGACGGCAGCGACTACGAGCAGGGCACCTTGAAGCTGGTCGTGGGCTCCGGCGGGGATATCTCCTACACTGTTACCCCCGGCAAGACGGTGAACTTTGACCGGACCAAGTTTGACGACTTCTTCCGCAAGACCTACTCCAGCTCCAGCCTGGACTACGTAATCTTCGAGGTGCCCGGAACCGCCGACTTCCCGGACGCCAGCGGCACCCTCTATACCGGGTACGGCACCAGCTATTCCGCCTCCTTCTCCCGCACCAGTCTCCGGGACGTGCGCTTCTACTACAACGCCAATGACGCGGGCCGGAACGACTACGCCCTGAACGACCTGACCTTCGCCGCCGCCAGCTCCTTCACCAGCGGCAAGGTGTACCTGCGCTTCACGGCCTACGGCGCCAACGACCGCTCCGTGGAAGGCTCCCTGGTCATCACGCCGACGACGGCCTCCGTCACCTCCAACCTGGTGGGCAGCGTGCGCTACGCCGTCACTGCGGGGACCAATGTCCAGATCAACGCCAACGACCTGGCCCGGTTCTACAAGAGCGCCTATCCCGCCGGAACGCTGCAGTACGTGGTGTTCAGCGACGTGCCCGTCACCGGAGCTCTGTACTACAACTATTACGGGGCCAGCCGCTACGGCGCGGCCGCCAAGGAGCAGATCACCGCTTCCAACCGGAACCGGAACTTCTACATGAGCCCCGCCGCCCAGACCGAGTACGCCCTGACGGAGCTGACTTACGTGCCCTCCGGGTCCAACTACTGCGCCGCCATCCCCTTCACGGCCTACGGCACCAACGGACAATCCGTCAACGGGGGCATCCTGATCAGCGTCACCGCCAAGGCGGTCTCCGAGGTCTACGGCCCCACGCCCAAGAACACCGCCGTCACCTTCCCGGCCTCCTCCATTGTGGCCGCCGTCTCCGCCGCCACCGGAACCACCCCCAGCGGCATTCAGCTGCTGAAGCTTCCCCCCGCCAATGTGGGCGCGGTTTACGTGGGGAACACCACCACATCCGCCAACACCACCACGGTCTATGGATACAACACCGGAACCGAGCAGCTGGGCCAGCTCCGCTTTGTGCCCCAGACCAACTACACCGGCCCGGTGGAGATTCCCTACGTGGCCCTGAACGCCAGCAACGTCCCCATTGCCTCGGGCATGTTCTCCATGGGCGTGCTGAACACCAACAAAAAATTCGGGGACATCAACGCCGCCACCTGGTGCTATAAATACGTCACGGAGCTGGCGGACTCCGCCGTCATCGACGGGTACGCCGACGGAAACTTCCGGCCCGACAATACCATCACCTATGGCGCGGCCCTGAAGCTCATCATGAAGGCCGCGGGCTATCCCGATCAGGCCCCCACCGTTTCCGGCAGCACCTTCAGCGGCTACCTGGCCAAGGCCCAGGCCGACGGCCTGGTCACCCGGAGCAACGTGGCCCTGAACGGGCCCATCACCCGCCTCCAGGTGGCCCAGCTGGCCGCCGGAGCGCTGAAGCTGGACATCAACAACCTCTCCAGCGTGAAACCCTTCACCGACACCGCCGACGTCTATGTCCAGGCCCTGAACGCCGCGGGCATCGTGGAAGGCTACTTCAACAACGGTACCAGCACATTCCGCCCCACCAACACCCTGACCCGGGGGCAGGTCTCCGCCATCGTCTGGCGTATGCAGAACTATCGGAAGTAAATCCCGCGCCCAAGGGCCGCCCGAGAGGGCGGCCCTCTTTTTCGCTTCCAACATTTTCCGCCGGGAAGGGGGCTTCCGCCCTTGAAGCGGGCCGGGGCCCGTGGTATAGTAGAGAAAAGAATCAAAAGGAGACTCGCCATGCGCCGAAAACCCTCCCCGGAGGAAGAGGCTCTGGAGGAGCTGCGCCGCCTGAGAGGCGCGCCGCCTCCGGAGAAGAAAAAAAGGACCCCCTGGGTCCGGTATATCGCCGTGGTCCTCCTGGCCGTGGCCTGTATCGGCGTGGCGGAGTTGACTGCCTGCCGCTTTTTCGCCCCGGCCCTCTACAAGGACTTGATGGAGCCGGTGCGGGAGACGGCCTATCAGGCCGTCCAGATGGCGGGCCGGGCTCTGGAGTCCGCCGGACGGACGGGAGCCGCCGCTGCCGGGAAGGTGGGGGACGCCGCCTCCGACTTGTCCCACCGGGCCCGGGAGGCGCTGGACGCCCTCAAAGACCGGATGGAGGAGGCCGCCGCCCCGCCTCCCGAGCCGGAACCACTGGCGGACACCGACTCCGCCCTGTCCCAGCCGGAGATTGCTCCGCCCAGGGAGATCCTGGACCCCCTCATCAGCGACATCATCCTCCGGAATGATCAGGAGGTTCTCACCGGCGGCGGGGTGGACGTCATCTACTTCAACCAGACCGACGAGGCGCGGGAGGAGCAGAAATACGGCTCCGACCCCCTGGCTACCCACGGCTGCGGCCCCACCGCCATGGCTATGGCGGTCTCCTCCCTGACCGGGGAGACCGTGGACCCGGCGGACATGGCGGCCCTGTGCGTGAAACAGGGCTACTGGTGCAGGAACCACGGATCCTACCTCTCCATTGTCCAGGGCGTGGCGGAGTCCTGGGGACTGGAGTGCCGGTCCCTGGACCCGGAAACCCTGGAGTCGGACGAGCTCTACCGCCGCCTGAACGCCGGGGATGTGGCCGTGGCCCTGATGACCAAGGGGCACTTTACCAAGGGCGGACACTTCATCCTTCTCCGGGGCACGACCCTCGGCGGGGAGATTCTGGTGGCGGACCCCGCCAGCCGGGACCGGAGCCTGATCCCCTGGGACCTGTCCCTGATCGTGGAAGAGCTGTCCCCCAGCCGCCATGACGGCGCGCCCCTGTGGATCCTCTCCGCGCCCCTGGAATAAGAAAACAAGGCCAGCCGGATTCCGGTTGGCCTTTTGATACAATTTACTATAATTTGTAGAATTACTACGCTTTGTATTCGGCCCTAACCCCTTTTCAGCACTTTCTTCACCTTCGCCTTCATCTCCGGCGACAGGACCTTCCCCGCCGCCCGAACGGGCAGGGGAGGCAGGGCGCAGAATTTCCGGACCACCTGGTCGAAGGGCTCCAGGGCGTAGGCGGCGAAGAACGCGGCCCGGTCCGCCGGTTGGGCGGTGGGGGAGGCCAGCCGGGGGTTTCCGGCGATGGCCCGCTCCACGGGGAAGGGGCGGCGGACCAGGGGAAGCTGGTCGAAGATGTGGCTGGCGTGGGGCGTGTTTACCAGCAGGAGGCTGACGCCCTTTTGCTGCTGCTCCGGCAGCTCGTCGGGCCGGAGACCCCACAGGTCCCCCAGGGTGAAGTCCCCGGGGCGGTTCACGCTGGCGTAGGGGCAGCGGTAGCAGCAATTTCGCAGGAACAACGCCCGGCCGAAAGCCCGGCCGTACTCCGTCTCAAAGAGGGGATGGGTGTCCACGGTGCCGTCGTCGTAGACGGCGGTGAAGTGGCTGTTCTGCCAGCCCTCCACCTTGTTGCGGAACCGGACGGTCTGGAGCTCCCGGCCCCGCTTCCCCTCGATATGACGGGCCATGTCCTCCCACACGCCGGGAGAGGGCACGCCGTGGCACACCAGGTCGCAGGTGGTCAGGTTCTCCGGGCGGCCGCCCAGGAAGCGGTACAGCCCGTCCACCTGGCAGGGGGTGCCGGAGAAGAGAACCTGCCGGGTCTCCAGGCACTTTTTCACCTCCCGGAAGACGCCCTCCAGGTCGCTCTGGACATACTTGGCCCCCCGGAGCCGCCAGAGGTCCTCCTTGCGGAAGCAGGCGATGTGGCGCAGATGCTGTTTCCCGTCCAGGGCCGCGCCGAAGACCACGCCGCCCCCCTCCAGCACGTAGTCCGCCAGGGCGGAGAAGGCCCCGCCGGAGGTGGAGTCCCGCCGGACGTCCGCCTCTTTGTTCCAGGCGGCGAAGGCGGCGGGCAGGGGCTTGGGCGCCCGGTCCCGGAACATGGGGCAGGTTTTTGTGCAGAGACCGCAATGGACGCACTTCTCCGGGTCTACGGACGGGAAGGCGAAGCCCTCCTTGTCCCGCACCAAGGCGATGGCGTCCTTGGGGCACACAGCGGCGCAGGCGGAACAGCCGGTGCAGTGGACCCGGTCCGCCAGCAGGGGGCCGTCCCCCGGGGTCTCTCCGGCCTCCTCCCAGGGCTCGTCCGCCAGAGCGGCCTTTAAATAGGCCATGGCCCCCGCCCGGGCGGCCTGTAAGCGCGCCTCTGCGGCGGGCCAGTCGGGGACGTCGTTCAGTCCGGCGGCGTCTCCCTTGCCCACCACCCGGTCCGTCAGCCCCAGGCGGCTCAAAAGGCTGAACGTCCGGGAGCGCTCCGGTTCCTGGAGCTCCGCCGGGGCCACGGCGGTGAAGAAGGGCCGCTGGAACTGGACGGAGAACACCGTCCCGTGGAAGGAGTTGGTACAGACGCAGGCGGCGTTTCGGAACAGACTTAAAAATTCCGCCGGGCCCGCGTCGAAGATCAGCTTGGCCTTGGGGTGGAGCTTCCGCCGGGTGCCGCAGAGCTGGAGCACCGGCAGTCCGGTCTCCTCCGCCAGGCGGCGGATGTAGGGCTCCAGAGGGGCGGAACGGGAGATGCAGTAGCACAGGATATACTCGCCCCGGACCGTCCGCTCCGCCGCCAGGGCGGACCACTCCTCCGCCGTCAGCAGCAGCGTGGGGTCCAGCACCACGGCGGCTTCCCGGTCCGCGGCCTCCCGGACGATCTCCCGGCCGGAGAGCTCCCGGACGGAGAGATGGGAGAAGCCCGCGAGATACTGTTTCAGCTCCTCTTCCATGCCCTCGGGCAGACGCCCCACGCCGAAGGAGGGGGCGTAGGCGATCTTCCGCAGGGGGGAGAACGCGCCGAAGAACACGGGGTCGAAGCGTCCGTCGGGGAAGATGGTGGGATTCCAGATCTGGTCGCTGCCGGAGATCAGCAGGTCATAGGGCAGGTTCGCCCTCTCCAGCTCCTCCCGGCTCTCGTAGCGGCGGGCCGACAGGTTCAGGTTCGCCTTGGAGAAGTCCTGGAACCGCTGCCAGCGCCGTTTCAGAGCGGGGTAGTGGATGGCGTTGTAGGCGTCGCCCACCGCCCGGCCGGGGCTCGTCGGGGGCTTGAGAATACGGGTATCCTGGTTGACGAAGTAGTCGATGGTCTCGCAGTCCCAGCCCAGGGAGGCCAGGGCCCTCTGCGTGGCCGCGGCCTGGAGGATGGCCCCGTAGTGGTGCAGATGATAGAAGGTGAGAAGTCCCGCTTTCAAGCAAATCCTTCCTTTCGTCGGAAGAAATTTTACGTTGCCGTCGCTTCGGCTTTGTCAAATGCCAGACTTGGTGGCGCACGAAAGCTCTTTTTGCTTACTTTTTCCCGTTCCGGGACGTACTCCACTAAAGATCTTGCTCCGCAAGATCAAGTGTCGTTACAGTCTCTCCGAGAAAAAGTAAGTCGTCTTCGGCAATCCAGTCGGCTACCTGAATGACCTCGAACTCCGTCTCCGTCCGGCGGATGACCACCCGGCTGAGCCCGGCGTTGATGACCATCCGGCGGCACATGGAGCAGGAGGTGGCGTCCCCCAGCAGCTCCCCGGTCTGGGCGTCCCGCCCCACCAGGTAGAGGGTGCCGCCCGCCATGTCCCGCCGGGCGGCGGAGATGATGGCGTTGGCCTCGGCGTGGACGCTGCGGCAGAGCTCGTAGCGCTCTCCCCGGGGCACCTGGAGGGCTTCCCGGGAGCAGTAGCCCATGTCGACGCAGTTGGCCCGTCCCCGGGGCGCGCCGTTGTAGCCGGTGGAGATGATCTCGTCGTTGGTCACAATGATGGCCCCATAGACCCGCCGGAGGCAGGTGGCCCGCTCCAAGACGGTCTGGGCAATGTCCAGGTAGTAGTTTTCCTTACTGATGCGGTCCATAGACAGCCTCCCTCTTTTTTTGATGTTCCATTTTACCACGGAGGGACGGGATTTGCAAGAAAAACGGAACCGCCCTTGGGCGGTCCCGTCGATGTTTACAGATCGGAAAACAGCTCCACCTGATCCGGCAGCACGTCTTCTCCCAAATGCCGGAGCTGGTGGACATTCTCCTCCCACAGCCGGTCGGCAATGGCCATTTTGCGGATGATATTCTTTACCGTCTCCTCCAAGGCCCGGCCCTCCCGGTAGTCCGCCGGGAAGATGAAGTCCACCCGCCGCCTGGCCAGCAGCTCTTCCACGCCGGAACGGTTGGCGCCCTGGTACACGGCGATGGCCTGCCCGCCGTAGGCCCGCA
The DNA here is from genome assembly GCA_947244595.1 of uncultured Oscillibacter sp. GTDB lineage: Bacteria > Bacillota > Clostridia > Oscillospirales > Oscillospiraceae > Oscillibacter. Next base: position 22,585 of record CAMXKT010000003.1, read on the forward strand.
TCATCTTCATGCAGGGCACGTCCGAGAGGCCGTCCCCCATGTAGATCATGTTGGTGAAGGGGATCCGCTTGCTGTCGTCGGGCATGGAGTCATTCAGGGTCTTGTCGTCGGAGACGTCCAGGACCCCCTTGTTGATCCGGTAGACGAACTGGGTCTTGGCGGTGAAGTTTACGGCCAGCTTGGGCCAGACGGGCCGTCCCGTCTCGTCGTAGTAGAACTCGCTGGCGTAGATCTCCTTGAATTCATGGCTGATGGAGGAGCCCTCAATGATCTCCCGGAGGCCGGAGGAGATGACATAGTGCTCCACCCGGACGCCCTGGGCCTCGCCGAAGGCGTTGATCCGGGAGAACCAGCTCTCCACGCCGGGGAAGAGCTCGATCCCCCGGCCCTTTTCCACCAGGTCCTCCCGGGTGAAGGGCAGGTTCTTCCGCTCCGCCTCCCGCAGCATGATGTACATGTAGGCCAGGATCCCGTCGATCCGATGCTTCCGGCCGAAGCCGTTGGCCTCCGCCCAGAACTCCGCCGGGGTCATCCCCAGGCTGGGAATGAAGGCGTAATTCTGCATATCCGTGGTGCAGAGGGTTTTGTCAAAGTCGTACAGAAACGCGATGATGGGCTTTTGCCCGGTCATGGCCGTCCCCCCTTCCCTCAGAGGGGGTCAGTCCGCCCCGCCCCGGTAATTGGGACCGAATTTCAGCTCGTTGATGTTCACCCGCCGGGTGGCGCTGAGGTCCTCCTCCTGGGTTTCCTCCGCTGCGGCCAGGGTGTCCAGCAGCTTTTCCGCCGTGGGAGCGGAGGACTCGGACCCCTTGGGTCCGGCCACCAGGGTCCGGAAGACCTCCTCCACAGGACCGGACGCCGCCTTCGGCCCGCTCTCCGCCTGGGGGGCGGGCTCGGCCTGCGCCTCCGGCGCGGCAGGCGCGGCCTCTCCGGCGGAGAGAATCTTTTCTTCAATCTCCTCCACGGCGGCGGCCACGGGCTCGGCCTCCTCCAGGGGCCGGGAGGGGAACTCGTCCAGGAACTGGAGCTCCTTCTCGCACAGGGCGCGGCTCTCCGCCACGAAACGCTGGAGCGCCTCCTGTCCCTGCTGGAGGCGCTTGGTATACTGCTCCGCCTCCTTGCGGTAGCCGTCCAGCTTCTCCCGGGCGGCGGCCTCCGCCTGCTGGAGGATGCCGTCCCGCTTCTCCTCCGCCTCCTTGACGATGGAGTCCGCCATCCGCTGGGCGGTGAGCAGGGTGGCCCGCATGGAGTCCTCTGTGGCCCGGTACTCCTCCACCTTTTCCACCAAGACCTTCATCTTGGCCTTGAGAGAGGCGTTTTCCTTATAGAGGGACGTATAATCGTCGGTGAGCTCGTCCAGGAACTCATCTACCATGGTCATGTTATAGCCGCCCATCATCGTCTTGGTGAAAGAGCGGGCGGAAACCTCCTGCGGTGTCAGCATAGTCGCAAATCCTCCCCGGCGTGCCGATCCAAATGTCTTTCAGGTGTCAGAAGTACAGGCCGTTGTTTTCCAGCTCGTCGATCAGGTCGCCCTCGATATCCACATGGTAGGGCGTGATGATGTAGGTGTTGGCGGCCACTTTTTTGATCTTGCCCTCCCCGGCGTAGGCCACGCCGGACAAGAAGTCGATGAGTCTCCGGGCCACGTCCTTGTTGGTGGACTCCAGGTTCAAAACCACCGTCCGCTTGTCCTTCAGCTGGTCGGCGATTTCCGAGGCGTTCTCAAACCGCTCCGGCTTTACCAGGACCACCTTCAGCTGGGTGGTGGCGTGGATGTTTACCACCTTGTTCCGGCGGTCGTCATAGCGGGAACGGCGCTCCTCGAAGACGTCCCGCTCCTGGGGCTCGTCCTCGAATTCAGCCGGGTCGTCGTCCTCGTCCTCATAGGGATGGGTCAGCTTTTTTATCTCGTCCAGGATACTCATGGATGTACCTCCCGTTTGTAGTCTTATGGTGTTATGTGTAATGGCGGCTTCCAAAGATGGCGGTCCCCACCCGGACCATGGTGGCTCCGGCGCGGACGGCGTCCTCGTAGTCTCCGCTCATGCCCATAGACAGAACCTGAAGACCATTATGAAACATTTTCTCGTTCATGTCAAGGAATAGTGCCCGAACTTTGTCAAAATAGTGAAGATTCTCCTCCCGGCTCGCGTCCGCCGGGGGAATGGTCATCAAACCCAGCACTCTCACATGCTCCTTATCCAAGGCCGCCTCCGCCCCGGAGAAGAGGTCCGCCGGGGCGAAGCCGCTCTTGGCCTCCTCCTGGCCGATGTTGACCTCCAGGAGGATGTCCTGCACAAGGTCCAGCTTTCCGGCGGCCTTGTCGATCTCCTCCAGCAGCTCCAGGGAGCCCACGGACTGGATGAGGGCGGCCCTGCCCACCACCTGCTTCACCTTGTTCCGCTGGAGGTGGCCGATGAAGTGCAGAGGCGCGCCGTCATAGGCGTTTTCCTGAAGCTTCGCCGTCATCTCCTGGACCCGGTTCTCTCCCAGGGCGTCGATGCCGGCGGCAATCGCCTCCCGGCAGCGGTAAGCGTCGTTCATTTTGCTGGCACCCACCAGGGTGATTTCCTCGGGCCTCCGGCCCGCCTCCCGGGCGGCGGCGGCGATGTTCGCCCGGACCTGGGCGACGTTTTCCGCGATAGACATACGCTCATCCTCTCTCTGTTTCCAAAATTCCAAACCTGGGACGCCTCATTGAAGGACCTTCCCGTCGAACAGGCCCCGGGCGGACACGATGACCTGCTCCCCGGGGCGGATGATCCGCCGGGCGTCCCGTTCCACGCTGGGGTCCAGCTCCGGCGCGGGCTCTACCAGGGCGAAGCTCTCTCCGCTGTGGACCACCTCCACCGGCTTGAACCGGGCCTCCCGGCCCACCAGGCAGTAAATGCCGGCGCGGTCCTCCGTGACGGTCTTCCCGTTTTCGTCCAGATAGGCCCGCTCCGCCCGGAGACACTCCCGGGGGACTCGGATGCCGGAGGTAACGCCGGTAATGATCTGGGCCCGCTGCTGGCGCAGCAGCGTCAGCTCCCGGAGGTAGGCATTCCCCCGGAACACCGCCGCCACCCGGCCGTTCTCCCGAGGGCCGATGGACTCCAGGGTCACCGGCAGGTCCCGGTCCACGCCCTTGGAAAAGCGGAGGTTCAGCGTCCCCCCGCTCTCCTCCTGCAGGCTCTGGAGGGCCACGGCGTCCTCGAAGGACAAGACGGCGGTGTAATACCACTCGTCCCCCAGCACCAGCTTCCCCGTCCGGGAGACCGTGCTCGGGTCCGCCGTCAGGGCGGACAGGGCGGAGGGCGTCAGGCCGTCCAGCGTCTCCGGGGTCAGCACGGTCTCGTATCCGTCCACCTCGGCGGAGTAGAGCCCCGCCTCCGGGGCGGTGACCCGCCGGACGGAGCCCTCAGCCTGGGAGCGAAGCTCCAGCAGCCGGGCTCCCAGCTCCTGGAGCTGGAGCTCCACGTCTCCGCCGCCTGTGTCGCTGTAGTCCCGCTTGAGCACCAGGGCCCGGAGCTCCAGGGCCGCGCTCTCGGCGTCATAGAGCCTGTCCGCCGCCAGGAAGCGCCGGTACTCCAGCAGATTTTGTACGATTTGGGCGTCCAGCTTCCGGGTGGTCTCCGCCGCCAGGGCCAGGTCCTGGGCGTACTGGAGCTGCTCCACCCGGCTCTCCAGGCTGTCGATCTCCTCCTGCCGGTCCAGGGACGCCTGGTCCGCGTAGACCGAGGCCACGGTTCCCCCGGCGGCCACCCGCTCGCCCTCCGCCCGCTGGACGCGGAGAAGGCCGCCGCCCTCGTCGGGCAGCACCCGCTCTTCCCGGACCACGAAGCCCGTCATGTCCAAGGTCTGCTCCACCTCGTAGCGGTAGGCCAGGGTGACCCCCAGAGGGTCGTCCAGGTACTGAAAGGCCTGGATGCCGAAGTAGGCCGCCACCCCCAGGAAGAGGGCGGCCATGAACAATTTGGTTCCAATGCCGCTTTTTTTCTTTTTCATGGCAATTCTATGTAACCTGCCTCACGGGGTTTTGCCGGTCACTCCTCCTCGTTCAGGGAGACCGTCCGGGTGGGGGCGATGGTGGAAATGGCGTGTTTGTAGATCACCTGCTGGCGCCCCTCGCTGTCCAGGATGACCACGAAGGGGTCGAAGCCGGTGATGGTCCCCCGCATCTGAAAGCCGTTCATCAAAAACATGGTGACCGGAACCCGGTCCCGCTTGGCCCGGAGGAGGAAGAGGTCCTGTAGGTTCTGTTTGTTCTGCATATCGTTCGCTCCTTTTTCTTTCGTCCCGCGCCTTCCGGGGAAGGCGCCGTTGTGTTGTCCAGCGAAACGATGGTCCCTCGGGTCCCGCGAGAGGTTCCGGGTAAATCGTTTTGCCAATTTCTAGGATACCCCCGCGGCGGAAAGGATTTCCGTCGAAACTTGTAGGGCCCGGGCAAAATCCCGTTCTTTTTCCCAAAAGACCCAGTGGACGGCCGGATTCCGCCGCAGCCAGGTCAGCTGCCGCTTGGCGTACTGCCGGGAGCGGAGCTTTACCTCTTCCAGGGCCTCCGCCTCCGTCTTGGCCCCCTCCAGGACGCCCAGGAACTCCTTGTACCCGATAGCCTGGAGGGCCGTGGCTTTCCGGGGCAGGCCCCGGGAGAGCAGGGACCGGACCTCGTCCAGCAGGCCTGCCTCCACCATGCGGTCCACCCGCCGGTCGATCAGGCGCTTCATGTCCTCCCGGTCGGCGAACTGGAGGCCGATCCACACCGCGTCATACCGGGGGGGCTGGGCCCGGGTCTCCTCGTTGTGGGCGGTGATGGTCTTCCCGGTCTCCCGGTAGACTTCCAGGGCCCGTAAAATCCGCTTCTCGTCCGCCGGATGGAGGCGCTCCGCCGCCGCGGGGTCCACCTGCCGGAGCTCCTCCAGCAGGGGTTCGACGCCCTCCGCCGCCAGGCGGGCTTCCAGCTCCTTCCGCACGGCTCCCCCGGCGCAGCCCGCCGCGAAGCCGTGGCCCTTGACCACCGCGTCGATCCAAAGGCCGGTGCCCCCCACCAGGATGGGCAGCTTCCCCCGATTCAGGATATCGTCCACAATGGGAATGGCCTCCCGGGCGTACCGGGCGGCGGACCACTGTTCTTCCGGATCCGCCACGGCAATCATGTGGTGGGGCACGCCGTCCATCTCCGCTTCTGTGGGGGCGGCGGCGCCGATGGTCAGCCCCCGGTAGATCTGCATGGAGTCGGCGGAGACCACCTCGCCGTTAAAGCGCTTCGCCAGCAGGACCCCCAGGGTGGTCTTGCCGCAGGCCGTGGGGCCCACGACGCAGACGATCTTCGGAGCCATGTCAGAAGTCCCGTCCCAGAGCCCGGGCCTGTTCGCAGGCGGCGTCCATGAGCTCCGGGGCCTTGGACGGGTCCACATCCAGCCCCCCGGCGAACACGTAGTCAAACCGGGGCACGCCGAACATGGCGGCCAGCTGCTTCCAGTACAGCACGCCCAGGCTCTCGGGCTTTTCAAAGTCCCCGCCGGTGGTGAGATAGGCCAGGCGCTCCGCCCCGCAGTCCCCGTGGCAGCCGTCGTGTTCGTAGTGGTAGCAGAGTCCGCAGGCGGAAATGTGCTCAATATACGTCCGCATCACCGCGGGAAAGCTCAGGTCCCAGAAAGGGGCCGCCGCCACGATCCTGTCCGCCCGCCGGAACTGCCGGGCCAGGTCGAACACCGGCGCGTCAAAGGCCCCGATGGAGGCCAGGGCGTCCCGCTCGTCCAGGGCGGCGGGGGTGAAGGGCTTTAGCCCCAGCTCCTCCAGCCGGACGGTCTCGATTTCCGCCTCCGGGCGGGTCTCCCGGAAAGCGGAGAGAAAGGCCTCCGCCAGGGCGCGGGTCCGGGACTCCGGGCCCCGCTGGCTGACGCAGCCGTCAATAAACAGCAGTCGTTCCATATTACTCCATTACTCCTCGTCAAAAACCGTTGTGATGATGGGCTTGCCCTCCCGGTCCAGGAGGGGCGTCAGGCCGCCGGAATTCGCCGACTGAAAGAACAGGTAATTGACTCCCGTCTCCCGGTCCACTAAAATAATTGTGCTGGAAAACATACTGCTGCCGGAAACATCCTGGATCAAGAATCTTCCTGTTTTCTTTGCCATGCTGTTCTCCTATGCTCGCTTGAACATTTTCTCAAGTTCGTATTTGGTCAGCTTCACCGCCACGGGCCTGCCGTGGGGACAATACTGCACCTCGCCGCTCTGGACCTTGGAGACCAAGGCCCGGAGCTCCGCCGGGTCGCTCTTCCAGCCGCCCTTGATGGCGGCCTTGCAGGCCATGGTGTGGAGCAGGGTCTCCCGCCGCTCCGCCGGGGAGCGGCCCTGGCGGAGCTTTTCGGCGATCTCCTCCAACGTGGCCGCCGCGTCGCCGGCGTCCAGATCCGCCGGGACCTCCCGGACCAGCACGGCCCCGCCGCCGAAGTCCTCGCAGGAGAAGCCGAAGTCCTCCAGGAGGGGCAGGTTCTCCAGCAGCAGCGCGGCCTCCTCCCGGCCCGGCTCCACGGCAACAGGGGTCAGCAGGGCCTGGCGCATAGGGGGCTCCAAGGCGGCCTTCAGCCGGTCGAAATTGATCCGCTCGTGGGCGGCGTGCTTGTCGATGAGGTAGACGCAGCCCTCCTCGCTCTCGCAGACGATGTAGGTCCGCAGCACCTCCCCGGCGATCCGCCAGGGGGTCTCCTTTTGGGGCTCCAGGGTCTCCTGGCCGGGGACCTCCGTCCCCTCTTGGGGGATGGCCGGGACAAAGGGCCGCTTCTCCGTCCCGGCCGGGGAGGCGGGCTTCCTCCGCTCCGGCTCCCGCCGGAGCACCGAGGGCGGCGCGTCCTCCCGCAGGGGCGGGAAGGGGGTCCGCCCGCCCGGGGCGGGCGCTTCCCTTCGAGGCAGAGGCGGGACGCTGTCCGAGAGGCGGGTTCCGCCTCGTTCCGTGTTCCAGGAGGGCGGAGGGGCAGGCCGCTTTGGCGGCGGGGCGGCGGGTTTGGCCGGGGTCTTGGTCCCCTGCTCCCGGAAGGTTTTGGCGTCCATGGCCTGAAAGAAGTCCCCCCGGGGGTTTACGGTTTGTTCCGGCTCCGCCGCCGGGACAGGAGAGACCGGAACGACGGGGCCGCCCCGCTCTTCCAGGGTGTCCAGCACCGTGTGGTACACCGCGTCGAAGACGGCCTTCTCCTGGGCGAATTTTACCTGGGTCTTGGCGGGGTGGACGTTCACGTCCACCGCCGTCACGGGCAGTTCCACCGCCAGCACGCAGCCGGGGAAGCGGCCCTTCATGATCTGATTCCGGTAGCCCTCCTCCAGGGCGGCGGTAAGAATCTGGGATTTGATGAACCGCCCGTTGACGAAGAAGGTCTGCATCCCCCGGGAGCCCCGGCCCTGGAGGGGCCGGGTGATGAAACCGGACACGCTTACGCCGTCCCCTCCCCCCTTGACGGGAAGGAGGCTCCGGGCGAAGTCCCGGCCCAGGGCGGCGTACACGGCGGAGTCCAGACGCCCGTCCCCGGGGGTGTGGAGGGCCTCCGCGCCGTCTTTGAGAAACCGAAAGGAGATATCGGGGTGGGACAGGGCCAGGTGCTGCATCAGCCCGGCGGCGGCCGCCGTCTCGGCGCTGTCCTTCTTCATGAATTTCAGCCGGGCCGGGGTGTTGTAGAACAGGTCCCGGACCAGGATGGTGGTGCCCTCCGGAGCGCCGGTCTCCTCCGCCTCTCCGGGGACGCCGCCCTCCAGCCGCAGGAGCGACCCCGCCGGGTCTCCTCGGCGGCGGGTCCGGATCTCCACCCGGCTGACGGCGGAGATGGCCGCCAGGGCCTCTCCCCGAAAGCCCAGGGTGCCGATCTTCCCCAGGTCCTCGGGGCCGCGGAGCTTTGAGGTGGCATGGCGCAGGAAAGCCGTGGGCAGCTCAGCCGGGGCGATGCCGCAGCCGTTGTCCGTCACCCGGATGAGGCCCATGCCGCCCCGGCGGAGCTCCACCGCCACGGCGGAGCTTCCGGCGTCTATGGCGTTTTCCACCAGCTCCTTCACCACGCTGGCGGGGCGTTCCACTACCTCTCCGGCGGCGATGAGGTCCGCCACGTGGGCGGGCAGCTGCTGAATGTGGGGCATGGGGGGATCCCTCCTTTCCGGGGCGAAGAGTCAGAACAGGAACGCGGCGAGAATGGGGATGGTGACGATGGATGCCAGAGTGGACACCAGGGTAACCTGGGCCATGCACTCCGCGTCCCCGCCGTACTCCATGCACAGGAGGGACCCGTTTACCGCCGCGGGCATGGCCATCTGCGTGACGGCCACTCCCAGGATGGGGGGGTCCGTCCCCATCCGGCGGAGGAGGAAGCACAGCGCCGTGGGCAGGGCCAGCAGCCGCACCGCCGTGAGAATCCACAGCCGGGGGGAGACCAGCATCCGTCCCAGAGGGATCCCCGCCAGGAGGGACCCCACGAAGAGCAGGGAGAGGGGCACCGTCACGCTCCCCACGAAGTCCAGGGCCTCCCCGATCACCGCCGGGGGACGCAGCCGCCCCAGGGCCAGGACCAGCGCCGCCAGGGACGCCGCCACGCAGGGGGAGAACATCTGCCGGAGGCTGAACCGCTTGGCCCCGGTGAGCATCAGCGGCCCCAGGGTGAAGGTCATCAGGTTGAAGGGCAGGACCAGGATGACGGCGTAAAAGAGCGCGTCTGCGCCAAAGAGGGCCGTCACCACCGGGTAGCCGATGAAGGCCACGTTGGGAAAGGCCAGGGTGTACCGCCAGACGCCCTTCTGCCCCGGCGTGCCCCCCAGCAGGGGCGGGACCGCCAGGACGAAGGCGAACTCCAGACCGTAGAACACCGCCGCCACCCCCAGGGTCCCCAGCACCACCGCGGGCTCCGGCAGGGCTTCCCCCGTGCAGACGGAGCCCAGGATCATAGAGGGCAGGGTGAGGGTCAGGAGGAGCTTGGAGATTTTCTTGTCGGTCTCCCCGCCCAGAATTCCCAGGCGATTGGCGAGAAAGCCCGCTGCGATGGCGAACAGCAGCACCAGCATCTCGGAGAGGGTATCCAAAAAACTCATGAGCAAACTTCTTTCTCAGGCGCGGCGCGCCTCAATTTATAGCAGTACCGCCAGGGCGTTGACCCCGGCGTGAAGGCCGACGGAGGCCCAGAGGGTCCCGGCGTGGTCATAGGCCCAGGCCAGCACCAGGCCGGGGATCAGATACTGGACCATCAGCAGGAAGTAGGCCGGATCCCGGTTGGCCACGGCGAACTGCCACACGTGGACCAGGGCGAAGAGGGCGCAGCTGACGGCGTAGGCCAGGGGGCGGCTCTTCTCCTTCAGACCGCCGAAGACCAGGCCGCGGAACAGGGTCTCCTCCACGAAGGGGGCCAGGAAGATCACGATCAGCAGCGTCATGTGAGGGGCGGCGCCCGTCCGGGCGGAGATGACCGCGTCGTTCAGGTTTCCGGAGCGGTCCACAAACAGCCGCCCCAGCCGGGCCGCCAGCTCGCTGAGACCGTAGTAGGCTATCACGCCCACCCCCGCCGTCTTGAGGGCCGAGGCGGGATCGTCCAGGAAGCGGCGGGTGGAGATCCCCAGGGTGTGGTGGAAGAGAATGGCCGTCACGGCGAAGAGAAGATAGTAGTAGGCCGCGCCGTACAGCTCCGCCGAAACGCTCCGGCCGAGCAGGTCCTCCGCCAGTTTCCGGGCGGGGCCCGTTGCCAGGGGGAGCAGGAGCAAATAGAAAACAAAGAAGATGGTCCCGCCGAAGCGCTCCAGATTCGTCAGCCCGGAGGAGGTCTTTCTCTTAGCCATGGCCGTCCCCCCGCTGGAGCTTCCGCTTCAGCTCGTAGAGGAGGCCCATGGCCTCGATGGGGGTCAGGGTGTCCGGCTGGCAGCGGCGGAGGGCGTCCAGCACCTCCCCCTCGCTGATGGAGCCCAGGGAGACCTGCTCCGCCTCCCGCCGGGGGGCGGCGTGCTGGACGCCGCCCGCGCTCTCCAGCTCCTCCAGCACCTGCCGGGCCCGCTGGAGCACCTTGTCGGGCAGGCCCGCCAGCTTGGCCACCTCGATGCCGTAGCTCCGGTCCGCCCCGCCGGGGATAATCTTCCGCAGGAAGATGATCTCCTCCCCCCGGGTCCTGACGGCAATGTTGTAGTTCACCGTGCCGGGGAGGGAGTTCTCCAGCTCCGTCAGCTCGTGGTAGTGGGTGGCAAAGAGGGTCTTGGCCCCCAGGGCCTTGGGGTTCGCGCAGTGCTCCAGCACCGCCCGGGCAATAGACATGCCGTCGAACGTGGAGGTCCCCCGGCCGATCTCGTCCAGGATCAGCAGGGAACGCCTGGTAGCGCAGCGGAGGATGTCCGCCACCTCCGTCATCTCCACCATGAAGGTGGACTGCCCGGCGGAGAGGTCGTCGCTGGCCCCCACCCGGGTGAAGATCCGGTCCACCACGCCGACGCGGGCGTAGGACGCGGGGACGAAGCTGCCCATCTGGGCCAGAAGCACGATGAGGGCCACTTGCCGCATGTAGGTGGACTTGCCCGCCATGTTGGGCCCGGTGATGATGGCCGTCCGGTTCTCCTTCTCCCCCAGGAAGGTGTCGTTGGGGACGAAGAGGCTGTCCTTGAGGACCCGCTCCACCACCGGATGGCGGCCCTCCCGGATTTCAATGACGCCGGACTCGTCCACCTCCGGGCGGCAGTAGCCGTTCCGGGCCGCCACAGCGGCCAGGGACGCCAGGGCGTCCGCCTCGGCCACGGCCCCGGCGGTTTTCAGCACCCGGCCGGAGGCGGCGGAGATGTCCTGGCGGAGCTTCGTGAACAGCTCGTACTCCAGGGCCACCACCCGGTCCGAGGCGGTGAGGATGGAGTTCTCCAGCTCCTTGAGCTCCTGGGTGACGTAGCGCTCCGCCCCCGCCAGGGTCTGCTTGCGGATGTAGGTGTCCGGCACCTCGCCCTTATAGCTGTTGGAGACCTCGATGGTGTAGCCGAAGACCTTGTTGTACTTGATTTTTAAGGTACGGATGCCGGTGCGCTCCCGCTCCCGGGCCTCCATCTCGGGGATGACCCCCTTGCCGCTTTTCAAAATATGCCGCAGCCGGTCCACCTCTGGGTGGAAGCCGTCCCGGATGAATCCGCCCTCCCGGATGGAGAAGGGGGGCTCGTCGCAGATGGTCTCGGCAATGCGCTTCCCCAGGTCCTCCAGGGGGTCCAGCTCCTCCGCCAGCTCCGCCAGGCGGCGGTCCGGAAAGGCCGCCAGCCGGGCCCGGATCTCCGGCAGCTTTTCGATGGCGGACCGGAGGGCCGCCAGGTCCCGCCCTCCGGCGGAACCGTAGACAATGCGGCCGATGAGCCGCTCCATATCGCCCAGGCCCGAGAGGGCGGCGATGAGCTCCTCCCGGCCGATGGTGTCGTCCACCAGGGCCGCCACGGCCCCGTTCCTCCGGGTGATGGCGGCCACGTTCAAAAGGGGCCGCTCCAGCCAGCTCCGGAGACGCCGCCCCCCCATGGAGGTCCGGGTCCGGTCCAGAACCCAAAGGAGGCTGCCCTTCTTCTCCTTGCCCCGCAGGGTCTCGGTGAGCTCCAGATTCCGCCGGGCGGTCAGGTCCAATTCCATGAAGCGGCCCTGCTCGTAGTAGTCCAGGTCGTTGATATAGGAGAGATCCGTCTTCTGGGTCTCATACAGATAGTGCAAGAGGCCCCCCAGGGCCATGGCCGCCGCCGGAACAGCGGCGGGGAGGCGGTTCCAGGCCTCGTCCCCGAACTGTCTGCGGATGTTCCGCTCCGCCTCGGGCAGGAGGAAGCGCCGCTCCCCGGCGTTCTCCACCCGGCAGCGGAATTTCTCCCGCAGGGCCGTCACTAGGGCCGTCTCGGAATAGGCCCCGTCGCTCAGCACCGCCTCGGCGGGGGAGAAACGGCCCAGCTCGTTGACCACGTGCTCGATCCGGTCCTTCCCGGTAAAGGAGGTGAGGTGGGCCCGGCCGGTGGTGACGTCGCAGAAGGCGATCCCGGCGGACCGGGAGTCGGCGTAGACGGCGCAGAGAAAGTTGCTGGTCTTCTCGTCCAGGCAGCCGGCGTCCGTCACCGTCCCCGGGGTCACCACCCGGATGATGTCCCGCTTCACCAGCCCCTTGGCCAGGGCGGGGTCCTCCATCTGCTCGCAGATGGCCACCTTGTAGCCCTTGGCGATGAGGCGGGCGATGTACGCCTCGCTGGCGTGGTAGGGGATGCCGCACATGGGGACCTGTTCCTCCTCGGGCTTGGCCCGCTTCCCCTTGTCCCGGCTGGTGAGGGTCAGGTCCAGCTCCCGGGAGGCAAGCTTGGCGTCCTCGGCGAACATCTCGTAGAAATCGCCCAGGCGGAAGAACAAAATGGAGTCCGGGTTCTGCTCCTTGATCTCCAGGTACTGCTTCATCATGGGGGTCAGCTCTGCCATGGGATCCCTCTCTTCTCTCTAAAAAACTTTCGCTCAGGCGGTGTGCTTGGAGGTGTTGGCTCTTACAGCTCCGCCGCCGCGCCGCAGTCCATGGGCCGCAGCCGGTCCCCCAGGGCCTCCCGAAGCCGCTCATAAGCCCAATCCCCGGTGCAGTGGCCGGTGTAATAGATCGTATCGCCCTCCGCCATGGTCTCCGCCATGGCGTCAATCAGCGCTCGGGACTCCGGGGCCTCCGGGTCCAGCTCGAAGAGGTGGAAGCCCCCGAAGACCACGTCGGGCATGCGGCCCAGGTGTTTCTTGGCCGCCCGGAGGGTGTTCACGATGCCCAAATGTCCGCAGCCCGCAAGCAAAGCGGCCCTGCCGTTTTCCTCTATCAGCAGGTGCTGCTCGTGGGCGAAGCCGTCGGGCCGGAAGCCCGCCCCGGCCCGCTCCTGGAGCTTGGGGGCCACGGCCCGGACGGTCTTGTCGTCCTCCACGTCGGAGAACAAGGTCAGCCCGTCCCCCAGGTCTTCCCGGTCTCCGGTGAAGACAAAGCGCTCGGACAGCATGGCCAGGGCCCGGGGCAGGCCGATGTACCGGGGCGCCTCCCCCGGCAGCACGGCGAAATAGGCCCCCAGGGCCTCCCGGCGGAGGTAGATCTTCGCCGCGGAGTTGACGGCGCAGAAGGCCGCCAGGCCCCCGCCGTGGTCCGAGTGGCCGTGGGAGAGGACGGCGGCGTCCACGGCGGCAAGGTCGATTCCCAGGGCCCGGGCGTTTGCCAGGAAGGAGGCGTCGGGACCCATGTCGAAGAGGACCTTACGGGCGGCGGTCTCCGCGTAGATGGAAAGCCCCCGGGCGGCGGCGAGGCCGGGCCGACGGGCGGTGTTCTCCAGCAGGGTGACGATTTTCATAAGGAAGCGCCTCCTCATTTCGTATTCAAGCCGCCCCTTGACAGCCGGGGCGGGGTTGGGTATAATTTAGGCAGTACGGAAAGGCAAACGGGCTTCCCTATCAGGAAGGAGGCAGGCGATATGGGCACCGAAGCTGAGCGGCAGGACACCAGGAAAGCAATGGCTTTTGACCTGATTACTATCATCGACGAGAACCCGGCGCAGGAGACCTATACCAAGGAAGAAGTCAAGAAGCTCATCAAGGTTTATATCCAGACCGCTGATCAGAAATAACCGAATTCCTTGCCAACCTCATTGTACCACATTTGTCAATAACTGTCTGGAAGACCCCGCGCCGAAAGCGCGGGGTCTTTTCTTGCGGACGACATTTTATTGAGCTTTTTTCAAGGCCTCGATTTCCCGGGAGTGCTGCTTCAGCATCGCTTCCGCCACATCCATCCGGTCCTCCAGGTCCTCCAGCGCCTCGGCGGGGAGCATCTTCTCCTGCAGCAGCTTGATCTGATCGCCCAGAAGGTTGAAACGAGGCTCAAAATAGGCCTCCATCATGGCCATCATTCTGGACTCCGACTCCTGCGCCCGGCTCTCCATACGCTCCGTCATCCGGGCCTCGGACGCTTCAATCTTCTCCGTCATCCGGGCCTCGGAGGCTCGGATTTTTTCGTCCATCAAATTGGCGATCGCCTGCAGATCTTTCTCATCCAGCATATGGGCCGCCTCCTTTTCTATCCATTATAAGGTGGAAGTCTCAGCTTGTCAATCCTCCTCCGGCTCTTTGGGCCAGTCCCGGCAGACCAGCTCGTCCAGGGAGATGTCGTAAAGATCCGCCAGGATGATGAGGGTGGACATGCGGGGTTCCTGCTGTCCATATTCAAACCGCTGGTAGGTGTGCAGATTAAGCCCCAGCTTTTCCGCCAGGTCCTTTTGCAGGATGCCGTGTACATTTCTAAGCTGAACAAGCTTTTCCTGAAAATTCATACAGAACCCCTCTTGACATAACAAAATAGTAATGTCACAATAACCTATAAAATGACAAAATATGAATTTATCTTTAGGAGGCCACGACATGGACGAGTATCTGGACTGCTTGTTTCAATACGTCTCGGAGAATCTGCTCTTGGACGCCCGGGTGGACCTCATCGACTACAACCGCTGGAACGAAAGCGAGAACACGACTTGGACCGCCCTGAACGCCGCCCTGACCCCGGAACAGCTCCGCCTGGTGGAGGATTACAAAGCCGCTTGCAGCGGCAAGCGTTTCCTGGAGGACCAGCTCCTCTTTCAAAAGGCCGTCTCCCTGGGCAAGTGGATGGCCCGGGCCTAGATCACTTCTCCGTACAGGGCCCAGGTGTTGCTGCCGGTGACCTTCACGTCCAGGAAGCGCCCGATGAGGGCCTTGTCCCCTTTCAGCCGGACCAGCCGGTTTCCCTCCGTCCGGGAGGAGAGGGGGTAGTCCTCGTCCCCGCTCTCGCCGTCCACCAGCACCCGGACGGTCTCGCCCACGTACCCGGCGTGAATCTCCGCCGAGCGGGCGTTCTGGACCTCCAGGAGCTTGTCGAACCACTTCTGCTTTTCCTCCCGGGGGGCCGGGTCCGGCAGCTCCGCCGCCTTGGTGCCGGGCCGGGGGGAGTAGATGAAGGTAAACAGGGCGTCGAAGCCCACCTCCTCCACCAGGGACACGGTGTCCATGGCCTCCGCCTCCGTCTCCCCGGGGAAGCCGATGATCACGTCGCTGGTCAATACCAAGCCCGGCATGACGGACCGGGCGTACCGGATGAGCTCCGTGTACTTCTCCCGGGTGTAGCGCCGGTTCATCTCCCCCAGTACCCGGTCGTTCCCGGACTGGAAGGGAAGGTGAAGCTGCTTGGCCACGTGGGGGCACTTCGCCATCACGTCGAAGAGCCGGGGCCCCGCGTCCTTGGGGTGGCTGGACATGAAGCGGATCCAGTAGTCCCCGGGGATCTGGTCGATGTCCTCCAGCAGATCCGGGAAGTGGTAGTCCCCTTCCAGGTCGTTGCCGTAGGAGTTCACGTTCTGGCCCAGCAGGGTGATGTCCTTATACCCGGCCTCCACCAGCTCCCGGACCTCCGCCAGCACGGCGGCGGGCTCCCGGCTCCGTTCCCGGCCTCGGACATAGGGCACGATGCAGTAGGAGCAGAAGTTGTTGCACCCGTACATGATGGAGACCCAGGCCTTGACGCCCCGCTCCCGAACCACGGGCAGGCCCTCGGCGATGGACCCGTGTTCCTCTTTGACGGAGAAGACCCGCTTTCTGGTCTCGTAGACCTGCCACAAAAGCTCCGGGAAGCGCCACAGGGCCTGGGGTCCGAAGACCAGGTCCACATGGCGGTAGGATTCCTTCACCCGTTTTGCCACCCGCTCTTCCTGGGCCATGCAGCCGCACAGGACGATAACCTGCTCCGGGTTCTCCCTCTTGGAGTGGGTGAGAATGCCTAAGTTCCCGAAGACCCGCTGCTCCGCGTGCTCCCGGACGGCGCAGGTGTTCAGCAGGGCCAGATCCGCTTCCCCCGGGTCCTGGGTAAAGGCGAAGCCCATGGCCTCCAGCATGCCCATGATCCGCTGTCCGTCCGCCACATTCTGCTGGCAGCCGAAGGTCTCCACACAGGCCAGGGGGTGGGCCCCCCGGGCGGCGAACATGGCCTTGATTTTTTTCTGAAAGTCCCGCTGGCGGGCGATCTCCCCCTGCGGGACGACAATTTCCTCTCGCTTCAAAACGCTGTCCTCCATCCGTGCCGGCGACGTTCATAATTCAACGCTTCTATCATACCAGAAAAACCCCGAAAGCACAAGGAAAAATCCCTCTTTTCCCCCCCGGGGCCTTTGTGTGTTTCGCCGGAGGTAATCGATTGGCCTTTATCAAAAACGTAAAATTTCACAAAAGACCTTGACAGCGCGCTTGAATTGTTGTATATTTTAGCTACAGAAAGAGGTGAGTCCAGTGTACTAGTCAGGTACGGAAACCCACGTCTTCCAAGCGCCGTTCGAAAAGCCCCGGCATGTTTTCAGCGACAGCGTGATCACAGGCAATTCCCAAAGACGAAACACCCCTCATTATGATGAGCCCGCGGGACCAACAGGTCGACGCAAGAAACTGTTTCATGGATTGGAAACCCCAGGGATCACCCAAGCCCCAGTAAATTCCCCACGAACGGCAGAATCAAGAAAGCACGAGGTAACAAGACCAATGGACAATCCAATCAATGGGTAGGCCCCCCATTCGCCGACGGAGCGGATGGGGGGATGTTTTTTTGCCCGCCCTCCCGGGGCGGCTTTTTCGCGCGCTGGGCTTGCGCTTTCGCTCCCAGGCGGTCTATAATGGGGATCAGACCACCCCGGAGGGGTGAGACCGCAAGGAGGAGAGATGAGTTATGAAGAAGACGCGCATCGCAGCCCTGTTCCTGGCCCTGGCGCTGTGCCTGGGGCTGCTGCCTGTGGCCGCCATGGCGGAGGAAGAGGCCGCCGGGTATCGGGTCATTTTTTATGAAGACCTCAGCGGCGGCCAGGATTACGCGAACCTGACCGTAAACGCCGAAGGCAGGCTGGACAACTTCCCCGCGCCGCCCACAAGGACCGGCTATACGTTTGCCGGATGGGTTGAGACGCAGGACGGCCCCATCATTACGGAAGATCACGTCTTTACCGGCGACGCCGAGCTGTTCGCGGTGTGGGAGTCCCAGGCCCCCTCCGGCGGCTATGTCCTCAAGCTGGACCCCAACGGGGGAACCTGCTCCGTGGAGCGCGTGAAGCTGGACGCCTCCGGCACCGCCCCCACGCTAAAGGAGGAGCTGCCTGTCCCCACTCGGGAGGGCTACACCTTCGCGGGCTGGTTCGTGGGCGGCACGGAGGTGAAGACGGGCAGCGCCTTCGGCGGGACGGAAACCGCCGTGGCCAAGTGGACCAAGGAGGGCGCGCAGGATCCCGTCCGGGTGGACTTCATTCCCAACGGCGGCGTCATTGAGAGCATCCGGGGCATCCCTGCCGGGGACATCCTGGCCGGAAGCGAGCTGGCCACAAAGAACCATATTTTCGTGGACCGAAACAGCGGCATCGGCATGATGGAGACGGACGGCTCCGGCCACCTGGACAGCCTGCCGGTCATCAAGCGGGAGGACTGCGCCTTTGAGGGCTGGTATGTGGTCGGCTCCGGCGCGCTGAACAACGCCTATGCCGGGAAAGAGGTGGACATTCCCTCCGGCGCGAAGAGGGCGGACCTCACCACCGTGTTCCAGGCCGACGCGCTGCTGGCCGCCAAGTGGACGAAGAAGGCCGCCAACCCCGACGGCCCCTTCACCGTGAAATTCGACCTGAACTGCAAAAACCCCAAGCAGGACGAAATCCCCAAGGAGCAGACCATCGTCAAGGGCAGCGCCGTGTCCATGCCCGACGGCGGGAAGCTGACGCCCCCGGCTACCAACCTGGAGTTCTACGCCTGGTGCCTCCTGTCCGACAACGGGCGGCTTTATCCCTGGACGGCGTCCACGGCGGTGATGGAGGATATGACCCTCTACGCCGGATGGGTGAAGAAGGGAACCGTGGTCAAAACCGGAGAGGCGCTCCCCGACGCCTCCAAGCCCGCCGAGACCACAAAGCCTGCGGAAACCGCCAAGCCCGCCGCCCCCGCCTTCACCGACGTGCCCGCCACGTCTCCCTTCGCCCCGGCCATCGCCTGGGCGGTGGAGCAGAAGATCACCAACGGCAAGACCCCCACTGCCTTCGGCCCCGGGGACCCCTGCACCCGGGCCCAGATCGTCACCTTCCTCTGGCGGGCCGCCGGGTCTCCGGAGCCCAAGACCATGGAGGCTGAATACGCCGACGCGGTCAACACCTCCGCCTACTACTACAAGGCCATCCAGTGGGCCGCGGAAATGGGCATGGAGGAATCCGGGACCTTCAAGCCCGGGGACCCCTGCACCCGGGGCCAGGCCATGTACTTCATCTGGCGGGCCAACGATCCCGGGACCAGCGCCGGTTCCGTCCCGTCCTTCACGGATCTGCCCAAGGATAGCCTCTACTATGACGCGGTTCTCTGGGCCGTGGGTCAGGGCGTGACCAAGGGCACCGGAGACGGGACCACCTTCTCTCCCGACAGCCCCTGCACCCGGGGACAGATCGTCACCTTCCTGTACCGGGCCTATGTGAAATAAGCAAAGCCTTTTAAAGGCAAAGAAAGGACCTCCGCCAATTTGGCGGAGGTCCTTTTGATGCGGTCGATATTCAGGAATTATCCTTTCACCAGAGAGGCGATCTCATCGGCGAAGTTCTCCTGCTTTTTCTCGATGCCCTCGCCCTTCTCAAAGCGGATAGCGTCCTTGAACTTGATCTCGCCGCCCAGTTCCTTGGCCGCGTGGGCGATATAGGCCTCCACGGTGCCCTCGAAGACGTCGGCCCGGACGGAGTCCTGCTGGAGCAGGCAGTTCTCGGCGTAGAACTTGTTCAGCTTGCCCATGACGATCTTCTCCCGGACCTGGGCGGGCTTGTTGGCCATTTTGGGGTCGTTCTCCATCTGGGCCAGCATGACCTTCTTCTCCTCGTCCAAAACCTCCTGGGTCACCTGGGCTTTGTCCCAGAAGCGGGGGTTCAGGGCGGCGATCTGCATGGCGATGTTTTTGCCCAGGTCCGTGACCTGCTCGGCGGAGAGGCTGGTCTCCAGGTTCACCAGCACGCCGATCTTGCCGCCGGCGTGGACGTAGGGCACGGACACGCCCTCAGCAAAGCGGGCGAAGCGGCGGACCTTGATGTTCTCGCCGATGACCAGGACCATTTCCTGCTGCTGCTGGGTGACGGTCAGGTCGGTGCCGTTGTACTTGCAGTTCATCAGAGCATCCAGGTCGGCGGGAGCCTCCTTGGCGGCCGTGGCGGCCACGCCCTTGACGAAGTCCACGAATTTCTCATTTTTGCCCACGAAGTCGGTTTCGGCGTTGACCTCGACCACCACGCCCACTCCGTCGATGACGGCGGCGTAGGCCATGCCCTCGGCGGCCACGCGGCCCGCCTTCTTCACGGAGGCGGCCATGCCCTTTTCCCGGAGCCACTCCACGGCCTTGTCCATGTCGCCGTCGGTGGCCACCAGGGCCTTTTTGCAGTCCATCATGCCCACGCCGGTCATCTCGCGCAGGTTCTTTACATCAGCAGCGGTAAAAGCCATAATTGCTTTCCTCCAAATCTATTCGTATCGTCGTATGCTTACTCAGCGGCGGGAGCCTCGGCGGGTTCCTCGGTCTGCTCGCCCTGGCGGCCCTCCAGCACGGCGTTGGCCATGATGGAGGAGATCAGCTTGATGGCCCGGATGGCGTCGTCGTTGCCGGGGATCACATAGTCGATCTCGTCGGGGTCGCAGTTGGTGTCGGCGATGGCCACCACGGGGATGCCCAGCTTGTGGGCCTCGGCGATGGCGTTGCGCTCCTTCCGGGTGTCCACGATGAACAACGCGCCGGGGAGCTTCTTCATTTCCTTCACGCCGCCGAGATATTTCTCCAGCTTCGCGATCTCGCCCAGGTGCTTCATGACTTCCTTCTTGGGCAGCATGTCGAAGGTGCCGTCCTCCTGCATGGCCTTGAGCTGGTTCAGCCGGTCCACGCGGGTGCGCATGGTCTTGAAGTTGGTCATCATGCCGCCCAGCCACCGGGCGTTGACGTAGTACTGGCCGCAGCGGCCCGCCTCCTCGCGGATGGCGTCCTGGGCCTGCTTCTTGGTGCCCACGAACAGCAGGGACTGGCCGTTCTCGGAGAGCTGGCGGACGAAGTTGTACGCCTCCTCCAGCTTGCGGACGGTCTTCTGCAGGTCCACGATATAGATGCCGTTGCGCTCCGTGTAGATGTAGGGAGCCATCTTGGGGTTCCACCGGCGGGTCTGATGGCCGAAGTGGACGCCCGCCTCAAGCAGGGCCTTCATGGATACGACGCTGGAATTTGCCATTGTTTCTGTTCCTCCAATTTTTTTAGTTTGTACCTCCGGCGGCTTCATCCCTCCCGCCAATCCGGGGGAACTCTCTCCCCGGACACAGACGAAAAGTCGACGCGCCGTGCGGAATGCTGAAATATCATACCACAGCAGTATTTCCAATGCAAGAGGATTTTAACAGATTTCCGGAATTTTTTCCTGGGAAAAGGGCCTTACACCGGAGGCCGCTCCGCCGGGTTGTTGGTCCCCAGCTCCCCCCGGAAGGCCCGGGCCAAGATGGATTTTTTGACAAGGGGGATTTGGGCGAGGACAGCTTGGGCGGCGGCGAGGGCCCGGCGGTCTTCGCCGAGGAGGTTGTCGAGAATACGGACCAGCTCCTCTTGTTCCTCCTTTTTCGCGGGGAGCGTAACGGGCAGGGAGCAGACAATTTTCCGGTTGATCTTCGGCATGTTCCCGGAGGTCCCCACGGCGTTCCGCCTGAAATAATTGCGGGCGGCTTTCGTCTTCAAGTAATACGCCACGCACCAGGGGTCGAAAGAATCCGATGTTTGCAGCTTCATCATCAGATCGGGGTAGATATATTCGTGCTCCCCGCCGGTATAGACCGCGCTCACACCCACCTTGTCAATGGAGTTGGCCCGCTGGAGCAGGATATCCCCCGGCTTGAGCCACAGGTGGGAGTCTTCCGGAATCTCCGCATCGATGTATTTAAAATATTCTCCTCGGAAGGTCCCCGATGTGGTCGCGGAAAGAATCAGGCTTTTGCAGCTGGTGGGATAAGAGACGGGTTTGGGAGAATAGCCGTTTCTGGGGATGTCTTCCAAAACGTCGGCCAGCCACCAATTTACCCAGGGATAGTTGGCCTGGCTGCGCTTTTTTCTCCAGCGCTCCGTCAGCTCTCCGGCAAAGGCCTTGTGGAGAATCACCGTCCGGCGGGACTCCGAGCCGTCAACAACCGCCTGCAGCTTTTCCGCCGCCTCGTCCAGCTTGGCGAAGAGGCTTTCGACCCGCTGGACGATACGCCGCTGTTCCGGAAGGGGCGGAACAGGTATTTCATGCGATTTAATAATTTCCTGCGAAATGTTCGGCTGTGCCCCGCCTTTGCCCTTTCTGATAAAAGCTTCTTTCTGTGACCCCGCGTAGTGGAACAGATATTTATAGTCAATCATTGGTAGCGCCGTCGCACAGGCGCACGCTTGATTTGTTGCGGCTTCCACGCCCATAATTCCGGTCTTTCCAATCGTTGCGCCGTACATAGCAATCACAACTGTATGAGGCGGAAAAATCTTTGCGCTCGAATGTGCCACCGCCTCCTCGGAAATATGCTCTTCCGTTTCGTAAATAAAGCCGTCGTTTAACTCTCCGGTTTTAATCCAGGAAATATTTCCAGTATAATACTCCGCCTTTTTTCTGGAAGGCGTTCCGCCGGAGCCCCATTTTGCGACTTGTCCTAAGCTTGCCCACCGCCAGTTTTCCGGTATCGGATAAAGCCCTTCCATGCGCCCGCCCCCTCTCGTGCCTTGGAGAACATTATAGCAAACTCCGCCGGGGAGGGCAACGAAAAAAGGAACCCTTTCCCCGATTGACATTTCCCCTCCGGGGAAGCATAATGGAGTGAGAACGCGAAAGGAGCCTCCCTATGGACACCATCTATATCACCGGGCACCGGAACCCGGACACGGACTCCGTCGTGGCCGCCATGGCCTACGCCGCCCTGCAGAACGCCTTGGGCAACCGGCAGTACCAGGCCGCCCGCCTGGGCCAGATCAGCGACGAGACCCAGATCGTCCTGGACCGCTTCGGCTTCCAGCCCCCCAGGCTCATCGACAATGTGCGCACCCAGGTCCGGGACCTGGACTACGACACGCCCCCCACCCTCTCCGCCGCCGCCACCGTCAGCCGGGGCTGGACGGCTATGCAGGGGGGCAAAATCTCCATCCTCCCCGTGGCCAACGAGGACGGGACCCTCTACGGCACCCTCTCCGCCGGAGACGTGGCCAACTACGACATGACCACCGTCCACAACCCCCGGGTGGAGGACATCCCGGTTTACAACCTCATCTCTGTGCTGGAAGGGAAGCTCCTCCACGAGAGCGACGACACGCCGGACCTGGTCTCCGGCGAGGTGACCATCGCCCTGCCCGCCAGCCGGGAGAACCTGCTTTTCTCCAGCCCGGACAGCGTGGTCATCTGCGGCGACCAGCCGGACATGGTCCAGCGGGCCCTGGACCTCCAGGTGAACTGCGTGGTCATCTGCCAGGGGGAGGTGCCCCCGGAGCTTCTGGAGCGGGCGGGAAAAACCTGCGTCATCTCCACCCCCATCGACGCCTATCAGGCCCTGCGCCTCATCTTCCACGCCCTGCCCATCGCCCGGGTGTGCAAGAGCCAGGATCTGGTCTGCTTCCATCTGGACGACTATATTGACGACGTGCAGAACGCCGTGCTGGAGAGCCGCTTCCGGGCTTACCCCATCTTGGATGAGGAGGAGAAGGTGGTCGGCATGCTGTCCCGCTTCCACCTGCTCCGCCCCC
The DNA here is from genome assembly GCA_947244595.1 of uncultured Oscillibacter sp. Lineage (GTDB taxonomy): Bacteria > Bacillota > Clostridia > Oscillospirales > Oscillospiraceae > Oscillibacter. The sequence continues at coordinate 45,327 of CAMXKT010000003.1, forward strand.
GGCGGAAACGGGTGGTCCTGGTGGACCACAACGAGAAGTCCCAGTCCGTCATCGGGCTGGACCAGGCGGATATCCTGGAGATCATCGACCACCACCGGCTGGCGGACATCCAGACGTCCAACCCCATCCACGTCCGGAACGAGGCCGTGGGCAGCACGAATACCATCATCGCGGAGATGTACCAGGAAAAGGGCCTGATGCCCACGGCCAAAATGGCGGGGCTCATGGCGGCGGCCATCGTGTCGGACACGGTCATGTTCAAGTCCCCCACCTGCACCCAGCGGGACATCGACATCGCCAACCGCATGGCCCGCATCGCCAGCGTCCGGCTGGAGGACCTGGGACAGGCCATCTTCTCCGCCGCCTGCGGGGACGACAAGACCGCCGAGGCCATGCTCAAGACGGACTACAAGGAATTCCACATCGCCGGGCACAATCTGGCGGTGAGCCAGATCACCACCATGGACTCCGACCGGCTCCTCAAGCGGCTGGACGAGTTCCTGGCCATCATGACCGAGACCCGGGAGAAGCGGGGGCTCCAGAGCGTGGTGCTGATGATCACCGACGTGCTGCTGGAGGGGACGCAGCTCCTCTTCGTCGGCGACGAGGATACCATCCGGCAGGCCTTCGGCATCAAGGGGGAGGAGAATTTTGCCTTCCTGCCCAAGATCATGTCCCGGAAGAAGCAGGTGATTCCAATGCTGTCGGCCCTTTGGGGGTGATTTCCCCAGGCGGGGAAGGGGATGGTACTCGCCCTTGCGGGCGGGGCGGATTGGCGGTCAGCGATGGCTGGTGCAATGCACCCCCCATTCTCTCTTTTGCGAAAAGAGAGAATGCGCCGTGCACGGTGGAAGAGAGAAAACGGGGGCGCGGAAGGAGTACAGACTGTTTGACACGCATGTCCCTACCCGCGGCGTGGTGCGGGCGGGGGTTTTGGAGGTTGATGCAAGGCCTGTCCGGCTATCCTCGCTGCCGCTAATCTGGCGCTTGCGTCAGAACTGCGTCATGAGCTCCGCCATGAGCTGTGCGCCGAAACGGACGCCGGTGTAAAAGCCCTCCTCCGCCTTTTTGTCCGCTAGAGCTTCAATGCTGGGTATCAACGCCTCTTCCACTACCTTGTCCACGGCGCGGAGCTGGTTTTTGATTTTCTCTTCCTCCGCTGTTTTCGGCTCCTCCAGGTTGGAAAGTACCGGCAGAGAGGGAAGACTGTCATGGTATATTTCACTTAAAAAATCATGCATGGAGAACACTCCTTCCAAAATCACGAAATGTGGGTTGCGTTAAGTATATCCCACGATCCGTGGGCTGTCAAGAGGATTTATGAGAACTGTAATTATTTTTAAGGATCGCTTAAAACAACTCCGACTACAAGCCAATCTCCAGCAAAAAGAGCTCGGGGCGCAGATAGGACTGAGTGCAAACGCCATCAGCATGATAGAGACCGGCAACCGAGAGACATCTTTTGAAAAGCTGGTTCAGCTGGCGGAGTATTTTCACGTCTCCACGGACTATCTGCTGGGCGTCACCGACGACCCCACTTGGCGGGGGCCGGAGGGAAACACGGACTGACGGAAGGTAAAAAAAGAGGCCCGAAGGGCCGCATACTTCCTTTTCTCTTTTGGACCGTGCACGGCCCGTTTTCTCTTTTCCTTCTGGAAGGAAAAGAGAGAATGGGGGGTGCAATGAACCAGCCATCGCTGGTATCCAATCCGCCCCGCGCGTCAGCGCCGGAAAAAACCTCCCCCTTTCGGGGGAAAAGTAAGGAGGCCCCGCCATGCCCCAGGCATCAGACATCACCACCCTTTTTGACGACGACATCAACCTCCGGGGCCTCTTCGACATTTTGAGCCCCGAAAACAACCTGGTCCTGGCGGACGACATGATGCTTTCCGACGCCAAGGGCGTCATCCTCCGGGTCAGCGAGAGCTACGAGAAGAACTTCGGCTTCGTCCACGACTCCATCGTGGGCCGCTCCGCCTTCGATTTGGAGGCCGACGGCACCTTCTCCCCCTGCGTCACCGCCGAGGTCATCCGCCAGCGGCGGAAAATCACCGCCACCCAGACCATCAACCACGCCCACAAAAACGTCATGACCGTGGGGATCCCCCTGTTCGACAGCGCCGGGGAGCTGAAATTCGCCGTCTGCTTCAACACGGTGTCCATGGAGCAGATCAACGCCATCCAGCGGAATTACCGCCACCTCCAGGACTCCCTGCAGCAGTACTCCCAGGAGATCGCGGAGCTGCGCACCCGGGCCACCTCCACCAGCCTGATCTTCAAGAGCAGTTCCATGCAGCGCCTCTGGACGCTGATGCAGAATACGGCCAACACGAAAGCCAATATTCTCATCACCGGGGAAACGGGCGTTGGAAAAAGCGCCGTGGCCAAGGCCATCCACGCCATGAGCAGCTGGGCCGACGGGCCCTTCATCGAGGTGAACTGCGCGGTCCTCCACGAAAACCTCATCGAGTCCGAGCTCTTCGGCTATGAGAAGGGGGCCTTTACCGGGGCCGCCAGCGGGGGCAAGATCGGCAAGATCGAGCTGGCTCAGAACGGCACCCTCTTTCTGGACGAGATCGGCGAGCTGCCCCCCCACATCCAGTCCAAGCTTCTCCAGCTCATCCAGGAGAAGACCATCGAGCGCCTCTCCGGCAACAAGCGCATTGAGCTGGACTTCCGCCTCCTGGTGGCTACAAATAGGAATCTGGAGGACGCGGTCCAACGGGGCCTCTTCCGCTCGGACCTCTTCTACCGGCTCAACGTCATCCGCATCCACATCCCGCCCCTGCGGCAGCGGCGGGAGGACATCCTCCCCTTGGCCCACCAGTTTCTGGCCCGGTTCTGCGGAGAGTACGGCAAGGCCCTGACCTTCAGCCCCCGGCTTTTGACCTTCCTGGAGCGCTGTGACTGGCCCGGCAACGTCCGGCAGCTGGAAAACCTGGTGGAGCGCCTGGTCATTACCGTCCAGGATCCCATCATCGACCTGGGCCACCTCCCCTCGGAATACGCCGTGGAATCCGCCGCTCCCGCCCCCGCCCAGGAGGGCACCTTGGCGGAGCGGATGGACGCCTACGAGGGACAGATCATCCGGGAGTCCTACCGCCGCTGGGGCACCACCGTGGCCGTCGGGAAGGAGCTGGGCATCTCCCAGGCCACGGCGGCCCGGAAGATCGCCAAGTACGTGAAGTAGGGGCCGCCGTCCTGGGCGGCCCGCATCCCCTGACAGGAGGGCCTTTATGAGCCTTGTCCAGTTGAAAACCGAGCTGCGCCAGGAGCTGAAGCTGACCCCTCAGCTGATGCAGTCCATGGAGCTTTTGCAGATGACCTCTCAGGAGCTGTTGGAGTACCTCTCCCGCCAGACGGAGGAGAACCCCCTGCTGGATCAGTCCGATCCGCCGGAGCGGGCCTATGAGGAGCTTCGCCGTCAGGCCGGATGGATCGACGGCGGCGTCCGGGACCGGGCCAGCTTCGCCCACGAGGAGGCCGCTATAGAGGCCGGGCGGGAGGACAGCCGCCTGGAGAGCCTGTCCGCCTTCCTCCGGGATCAGATTCACCGCCTCCGGCTCCCCAAGCCCCTGAACGCCCTGTGCGAATATCTGGCGGAGCTGGTGGACGAGGACGGGTATCTGGCCCAGGAGGACTTGGAGGGCCTGACCTCCATGAAGATTCCCCAGGCCCTGACGGATCAGGCCCTGGAGACCCTCCAGAGCCTGGATCCCCCCGGCGTGGGGGCCCGGTCCCTGTCCGAGTGCCTGCTCCTCCAGCTCAGCCGCCGGAGCGGGGCGGACCCCGTGGCCATGGACGTGGCCGCCCGCTTCCTGCCGGAGCTGGGGCGGAAGCATTACGCCGCCATCGCCCAGAAGCTGGGCGTGGACCCGGAGGCCGTCCGGGCGGCGGAAAAGATCATCGCCTCCCTGGAGCCCCGCCCCGGCCGGGCCTTCCAGAGCGCGGAGCCCGCGGTCTACGTCCGGCCCGACGTCTTCGTCGCCCAGATGGAGGGGGAGTGGAAGGTCATCCTGAACGAGTACTACCTGCCCCGGGTTTCCGTCAACGACTACTACCTCCGGCTTCTGAAAAGCTCCGACGAGAAGGAGACCCGGGATTACCTCCGGGAGAAGCTCCGGCAGGCCAAGTGGCTGCTCAGCAGCCTGGAGCGCCGGGGGAGCACCCTCCGCCGCTGCGCCGAAGCCGTGCTGGAGGCCCAGAGGCCCTTTTTCACCGGGGAGACGGGAACCCTGGCCCCCATGACCCTCTCTACCCTGGCGGAGGAACTGGCTCTCCACCCCTCCACGGTCTCCCGGGCCGTCCGGGGGAAGTACCTCCAGTGCCGCCAGGGTACATATCCCCTCCGGTATTTTTTCAGCCTCCCCGTCAGCGGCGGCGTGTCCCGCCAGGCGGCCAAGCAGACCCTGCTGACCCTGGTTCGGGAGGAGGACCGGCGCAGGCCCTACAGCGACCAGGACCTCTGCCGCCTGTTGGCGGAGCGGGGCGTCCAGGTGGCCCGGCGGACGGTGACCAAGTACCGCCTGGAGCTGGGGCTCGGGTCCTCGGCGGCCCGGAGGAAGTGACCCTGAAATGAAAAAAGGCCCCGCCGCGTGAGCGGCGGGGCTTCTTGTATCCGTTTACTTCATGGCTCTGTAAAGGAAGGTCACGATCTGGCCCCGAGTGCAGGTGTTCTCGGGGGAGAAGGTGGTCCCGTCCCCGGTGCCGGAGGTGACGCCGTTTTCCACGGCCCAGTTAATGGCTCCGGTGTTATGGGTTTCCTTGCTCACATCGGTGAAGCCGGCCTCCGCCTTGGCCTCGGGGTGTCCGGCGATACGCCACATAAAGCCCACGGCCAGCATCCGGGTGCAGGGGGCGCTCACGTCTTCGTCCGGGCCGATGAGCTTCTGCTCCACGGCCCACTTGGCGGCGCTGTCCCGGTCGGACACGCCCTCAGCCGCGCCGGGCTTGCCGTTGGCCCGCCACAGGAAGGTCAGGATGTGGGAGATGGTGCAGGTGTCGGAGGGGCCGAAGGCAGTCTCGGTCTTTCCGGTGGTAATCCCCTCCTTCACAGCCCAGCCGATGGCCGGGGCGAAGGGGGAGCCCGCCGCCACGTCGGTGAAGGCGGAGCCAGGGAACTCCAGGTTTCCGGGCTTCTGGCTCTCGTCGGCGAAGGCGGCCGTTCCGGTGACCTCGGAGCCCTCGCCCACGGTCAGGGACGCGCCCTCCTCCAGGGTCAGATCGCCGTCCACAAACAGAGCGCCGCCCACCTCCAGCTTCACGCCCTTGCCAAGAGTCAGGTCATGGCCGCGGACCTGGAGGGTGCCCTCCACGCTCAAATCCTTGGTCAGGGCCAGGTCGCCGCCGCTGACCACCAGGCAGTTGACAGGCTCGCCGTTGGCGTCCGCGATCATCTCTTCGATGTCCGGCTGGGTGCCGAAGATGTCCCGGTTATAGGTCTCCTCGTCGGGATGCCAGATGATGAAGGTCTCGCACATCTCGGCGATGTGGTCCCAGGTGTTCTCCTGGTCCTCGAAGATGAAGCGGCCCATGGGCACGTGGACCCACAGGACGGCGTCCGGGGCCATGGTCAGCTTGCCCTCTTTGGCGATCAGCGTAGGAGTCTCGACCATGAGGGGATATTCCACCGGCTTAGGGATGGTGACTTCGCCCACGATCTTGATCTCCTCAACCTTTTCGTCCAGCACGGCGGCGAGGAACTCCTCGAAGTTCTTCACCTCTTTGGCATTCTCCCAGTCCTCCGCGAAGGCGGGGACCGTCAGGCCCAGGCACATCGCCAGGGCCAGCGCCAGTGACAGCAGTTTTTTCCTCATGTGTGTCTCCTCTTTTCCAAAAATTTTCCGGCGGACGGGGCCCTGGGGCGGGGCGGGAGGTAAAAATAAGGAAAGGGTTTCGCCCCGCCCGGGGCGTTCCGCCGGAAACATAAAAGCGGTGCCGAGTTTGGTAACCTCAGCACCGCATAAAATCCATGCGGACGCACACCTAGAAACCCTTTGCCGCTCTTGCAAAAGAGCCCGGCAATGGGTATAATAAGCCCGTGGTGTAGTTCAAGACTACTGTGCTGAGTGGCTGTTTCACTCGTACAGGGCCGCCGGGTGCGCCAACACCCTGCGGCCTGCCGCAATTATGTTTCCTTTTCTGATTTTAACCGATATCACGTCAAATTGCAAGAGCTATTTGCCACACTTTGGCAAGAAGGAAAGCCCCGCCGTTCTCACGGCGGGGCCCTTTTCAGGTTACGGAACAGGTTGTATCGGCTTACTTGGACGCGCCGGACTCCGCGTTCTCCTCAGAAGCGGCGGCGGCCTGAGCGGCGCGATACAGGAAAGTCACGATCTGGCCCCGGGTGCAGGACTTCTCGGGCTCGAAGGTGGTGCCGTCTCCGGTGCCGGAGGTGACCTTGTTCTCCACGGCCCAGGCAATGGCCCCGGCGTAATCCGCTTCCTTATCCACGTCGGTGAAGCTGAGCTCCGCCTTGGACTCGGGCTTTCCGGCCACGCCCCACATGAAGCCAACGGCCATCACGCGGGTGCAGGGGGCGGAGACGTCCTGGTCCTCGCCGATCAGCTTCTGCTCCACGGCCCACTTGGCGGCGGCGTCACGGTCCGAAACGCCCTCGGCGGCGCCGGGCTTGCCGTTGGCTCGCCACAGGAAGGTGATGATGTGGGACACGGTGCAGGTGTCGGAGGGGCCGAAGGTGGTCTCGGTCTTGCCGGTGGTGATGCCCTCGGCGACCGCCCAGTCAATGGCCTTGGCGAAGGGGGAGTCGGCGGCTACGTCGGTGAACTTGGGAGCGGCGGGAGCCTCGTCCTCGGTGGGCTCTTTGGCCTCGTCCTTTTTCTCCTCGCCTTCGGCGGGAGCTTCGGCCTCGTCCTTCTTTTCCTCGCCCTCGGCGGGAGCTTCGGCCTCGTCCTTCTTTTCCTCGCCCTCGGCGGGAGCTTCGGCCTCGTCCTTCTTCTCTTCGCCTTCGGCGGGGGCCTGGGTCTCTTCCTTCTTTTCCTCGGGGGAAGCGGCATCGGCCTTGCTCTCTTCGGCGAAGGCGGGGACGGCCAGGCTCAGGCACAGTACCAGCGCCAGCGCCAGGGATAACAGCTTTTTCTTCATGTTGGTTCCTCCTAAGTTTTTCGCTCCGCCGCCTGCGCGGCGGAGATATCAGGACGCATTGTACTACTTCCTGTCGGAAAATGCAAGTGTATTTATTACGGCAAAGCAAAAAAAGGTCCCGTAAAAAATCAACTGCGGACCCAGCAAAGCGGTCCGCAGTTGAAGGCGAAGGAATTTTCCGTCCGGCGGAGCTTTCCGCCAAAGGCGGGAAGCATAGCGGTAAGGGAAATTATTGAGCGGAGGGGGCGTAAGCGGCCCGGTACAGGAAGGTCACGATCTGGCCCCGGGTGCAGGTGGTGTCGGGGGAGAAGGTGCTGCCGTCTCCGGTGCCTGCGGTGATCTCCCGCTCCACAGCCCAGGCCACGGCGGCGGCGTAAGCCGCGTCCTTGGCCACGTCGGTGAAGTCGGCCTCGGCCTCAGCCTCGTTGCTCCCGGCGGACTGCCAGATGTACTGCATGGCCATGGCGCGGGTGCAGGGGGCGTCCAGGTTCTCGTCCTCAGCGATGAGCTTCTGTTCCACGGCCCACTTGGCGGCGGCGTCCCGGTCCTTCACGCCCTCGGCCGCGCCGGGCTTGCCGTTGGCGCGCCACAGGAAGGTCAGGATATGGGACACGGTGCAGGTGTCGGAGGGGCCGAAGGTGGTCTCGGTCTTGCCGGTGGTGATGCCCTCTTCCACGGCCCAGTCAATGGCCTTGGCGAAGGGGGAAGTGGGGGCCACGTCGGTGAACTTGGGAGCGGCGGCGGGGGTTTCAGTCTCGGCGGGCTTTTCTTCCCGGGCGCCGGGCTTCACGTTCTGGACCTGGTCCACGTTTTTCTTGGCGTCGTAGGTCTCAGAGGCGTCATAGTTGAATTCCAGCTCCGTGGTGATCTTGTCGCTCTTGGGGATGAACCAAATGGCGCCGTCCAGGCTCATGGTGCATTCCGCCAGGACGGTAGCGCCCTCGGGGGCCTTCTCGGCCACGTCCAGCTTGCCGTCCTTGTCAAAGAAGACCATGGTTCCGCAGTTGTTGGCGTCGGGTTTGATGTCTTCGCCCTTCATTTTTTTGTTGGATCCGTTGTAGACCACTTTGCAGTCGATGTTGGGTCCCACGCCCGCGTCGCCTTCCTTGGTGGCCATCTTATAGTCCCAGCGGGAGGCGAAGTACACGCCGTTTTCATCGGGCTTCAGCATGGTGCGGATTTCCTTGGTCTCGTCGGTGGTGCCCTTGCACTCCTTGAAGTCCTGGATCAGCTGGACGGAGCCCGCGGGGGCCTCGGCCTGCTCCTGGGCGGCGGCGTCCAGGGGGAAGGCGTCCACGCTGTTGGCGTCTTCCGGCTTGGCGTCCTTGTACTAGAATTTCACGGCCATTTCCAAGTCGTCGGTCTTGGGCATGGCGATGACGGTCCAATTTTCCAGGTCCACCTTGAACTTGGCGACTTTTTTCGCGTCGTCGGGGGCGCTTTCGGTGCTGGTCTCCACCTTGCCGTCCTTTTCAAAGACGCTGACTTTCACGTCCTTCAGGCCGTCCAGCTTCAGGTCCTTGGTCTTGACCTTGTAGTCCTCTCCCTTGTAGGTGACGGTGAGGCTGATGTTTTCCACCTCATACTTCCAGGGGGAGATGTAGTAGCCGCCCTCTACGTCCACGTAGGTGGCGGTTCCCTTGCCGTCGTCCACACCCTCGGTCTGGAAGTCGTGCTTGACTTTCATTTCCTTGGCCTGGTAGATGGTGCTGGCGTACGCCGCGGGGATCATGGCGCAGATCATGGCCAGCGTGAGAAGCAGGGACAAAAACTTTTTCATTGGTATGCCTCCATTCGGTTTTAGGGGGGCCTTCCGCCGGTATCCCAATTTAAGGTATTTTTAGTATAGCACCCAAAACTGTCAGTTTCAATTTACGCGCCGCCGAAATGCAACCGTTTGCCTTGTATATTTTTACGATATTTCCACCCTTTTTTTGCGAAACTCCCCCAGTGAAAATGCCCCCGCGCCTTGCGGCGCGGGGGCATTTTGCGGATCAAGCCGGTCCCTGGCGGGACCTCCGGCGGGGCGCGCCCGCCGGAGAGGGAGGAAAGGGATGGCGGGGGGAAACCGCCGTGTGTGGGACCTCCCCCTCCGGTTGGGCGTCCGCCGGAAACATAAAAACGGCGCCGGGTCCCAAGAACTCAGCGCCGCCTGAGAGCATGCGAACGCACGGCTCATCATCCCCGTTCCCGCGTTCCCGCTATCCACCCTTGCAAAAGTGTGGGGGAATGGGTATAATAAAGCCCGTGGTGCAGTTCAACTGCTGTGCTGAGTGGGTCTGTCACTCGTACAGGGCCGCTGGGCGCTGTCCACGCCTGGCGGCCTGCCGCATTCATGTTTCCGCTTCCTATTGTAACCCGGATTTCCCCAAATTGCAAGGGGTTTCCGGCAAAGTCCCCAAAATGCCCCGCCTGTCTCAAAGGACAGGCGGGGTTGTTTTTCCTCAGAAGCTCTCCACGATGTCCACCAGCTCCTGGCCGATGCGCTTCTGGGCCTCCCTGGTGCCCGCGCCGATGTGGGGGGTGCAGGAGACCGCCGGGTGCTGGGCCAGGGCCCAGTTGGGGTCCTTCTCGCTCAGCCACACGTCCAGGCCCGCCGCCCGGACCTTGCCGGACTCCAGGGCCTCCAGCAGGGCGGCCTCGTCCACGTTGCTCCCCCGGGAGACGTTGACGACCACCACGCCGTCCTTCATCTTTCCCAGGCTCTCCCGGTCCACCAGGGCCTTGGACCCGCCGGGGGCGCAGAGGATCAGCACGTCGGCCCCCGCCAGCAGCTCGTCCATGGAGACGAATTTCATGGTCTCGCACTCGCAGCCCTCGGGCTTATTCCGGTGGACGGTGGAGAGGACCTTCATCCCCAGGGCCTGACACTTGGCCCCCACCAATTGGCCGATGCGGCCGTAGCCGATGATTCCGGCGGTCTTCCCGGAGAGCTCGAAGCCCTTGGAGTAGGCCTTCTTCTCCCACTTGTTCTCCCGCATGGTGTGGCCCGCGATGGAGATGTTCCGGGCGCAGGAGAACAGGAGGGCCAAGGCCAGCTCCGCCACGGCGTTGGAGGAGGCCCGGGGGGTGTTCCGCACGGCGATGCCCGCCGCCTCGGCGTAGGGAATGGCGATGTTGTCCATGCCCACCCCGGCCCGGATGATGAGCTTCAGGTTTCCGCCCCGGGCGGCGTCGATCTGGGGCTCCCGGATCTTCGTGGCGGAGCGGATGATGACGGCGTCGAAGTCCCGCAGGGCGGGGCCCAGGGCGTCGGGCTCATAGAACTGCTCCACCACCTCGTAACCATCCTCCCGGAGCTTCGCCACGGCGGAGGCATCCATCCCGTCGGTGACCAATACGCGCTTTAACATAGTGTTGTACCCCTTTCTTTGTTTCAGCGCACCCCAGGGGCGCTGTCGTCGGCTTCCTCATACCCATTGGGGGACAGGTATGTCCGGCAACCCGGAAGGGGTCCAGGGGCTTTGCCCCTGGTTTTCCGCCCTTGGCGGAAAATAAATTTAAATCATTTTTGCGACGACATGCGCGTCACAAAAATACCAAGACTCCAGCCGCCTTGGGCGGCGGCTCCAGTGACCGATGTCACTGGAGGGGGGAATCTAAAGGGGGGACGAAGTCCCCTCTTTAATTATGCTCCGCTTCGTACTTCTTCAGGAACTCCACCAAAGCCTCCACGCCCTCCTTGGGCATGGCGTTGTAGATGGAGGCCCGGAGGCCGCCCACGCTCTTGTGGCCCTTGAGATTGTCAAAGCCCGCTTCCTTGCTGGCGGCCACCACGTCGGCGTCCTGTTCCTTGTCGGGCGTCACGAAGGGCACGTTCATGAGGGACCGGTCCTCCTTCCGGACGGCGCCGGTGAAGAGCTTGGACTGATCCAGGAAATCGTACAGGATGCCCGCCTTCTCCACGTTCCGCTTGTGCATGGCCTCCAGCCCGCCGTTGTCTAGGAGGTACTTGAAGACCTTCCCGCAGCAGTAAATGGCCCAGCAGTTGGGGGTGT
>CAMXKT010000004.1 GCA_947244595.1 uncultured Oscillibacter sp.
CTGGTGGAGTACATCAAGATCCGCCGGGCCCGGGGCGAGGACCGGGAGACCGCCATCCTCCACGCCTGCCCCCTGCGGGTGCGGCCCATTTTGATGACCACCCTGACCACGATTCTCGCCATGGTCCCCATGGCCATGGGAATCGGGGAGACCAACGAGATGATGAGCGACATGGGAATCACCATGATCGCGGGCATGGTGATTTCCACCATCGTGACCTTGGTGTTCACCCCGGTGTACTACTCCGTCATCGACAACCTGAGCCACGTCTTCCGCCGGAAGAACAAGGGCGAGAAACCCCCGAAAAAGCCCCGGAAGCCTCTCTTTGGGCGCAAGGGCAAGGCGCTTCCCGAAAGTGCCCCCGAGGTCCCGGAGACCCCGGCCCCCGAGGCGGAGGCCCTCCCCGCAGAGACCACCTGACCACATAAAGAAATGGACCGTCCAAGAGGACGGTCCATTTCTTTTTCGTTTTTCACTCCGCCGCTTCCCCCACAGGGTCCAGACCCAGCAACGCTTTGCCGTGCTCCCCCAGGTGGGGCCGCAGCTGGTCATAGCTCAGGTGGAACGCCTGGGGCCCGGCGGCGTAAGCGGCCAGCTCGTAGGGGGAGAACCCCACGGTCATGCCCTCGGCATCAAAGCTGACGGCGTAATTGAGCCAGTCCGCCAAGATGTCCTCGTAGTCCTCCCAGTAGAAGTCCTGGAGTTTTGTGCCCAGCTCTTCGTCCGCCTCCCGGACCTGCCGCACCAGCGCCAGATGGACAAAGTTTCGAAGATCTCCGCCCTCGTCCAGGATCTCCGGCTCGAAGAACTCCCCGGCCTCCAGGTCAAAGTTCCAGCTCATGAGGATGTGGTTGGGGTGGGCCCCGCCGGTCCAGGTGCTGTAGGTTCCGGAGACGCTGACCAGGGTTTCCGTCTGGTAGACGGCGCACCAGAGGTCGTCGGTGTAAGTCATGGGCTCCAGCCCCGATTCATTCCGAAAGGCCCGGTCCTCCTTGGCGCTCTCCGCCAGAGTCTGGGGATTGGTTTTCCACTGGCTGAACCGGGCGTTGAACGCCTCCACCGCCGCCAGGGCCCGTTCCTGCTCCTCCGTGACGGGGTTTTCCAGGGTACTGCCGTCCTCCAGCAGGGCCTTCATCACCGGCAGCTCATAGGAGCACTCCGCCAGCGCCGCGCCGTCCTCATCCCGGACGGTCTCCTCGTACTTCTCCAGCTCCACCGAGAAGGCGATGATTTCAGGGGGCGAGGCCGGCAGCGCGTTTTTCACATTGGTCAGGGTATCCCCGGCGCAGCCCACCAGGGCGCTGAACACCAGCAGCAGGGCGATCATGGTACTCATCAGGATTCCTCCTTTGTTCAGCCCGCCTCCCCCCGAATGATCACCGGACCCCTCCGCCGCTCATCCGGGACGGCGGCGGGATCAGGACAGGCCAGGGCATAGAGGCGGTCCGCCCGGGCCTCCAGGTCAAAGAGGCGCTGGGCCTCGGCCCCCAGGCGGCGGACGGCGGCGGGCTTGGTCAAGACCGGCAGGGAGGCGGTTTTCCGCATCCCGGCCAGCAGGGCGGTCCCCCGTGGGTTGGCCGCCAGCACCCGCAGGTAGGCGGGCCGCTCCGGCGGCGCGGGGGGAAGGCCCAGATAGGCCCGGAACACCATCCGGCGCAGCCGGGCCAGGGGGTAGCGTTTCGTCTTCACGGTCTCCAGCAGCTCCGCCAGAGACCCGGCGGAACCGGCGGAGCGGGCAAAGCGGCGGTACAGGCCCTCGTTCCCCAGGTCCAGGGCGGCCCAGTCCGCCTCCTCCAGGAAGCGCAGCCGGGCCAATACCGCCCGCTCGCAGTTCCAGATTCCGGCGGGGGCCCGCCCCGCCTCCCGCTCTGCCCGGTAGGCGGCGGCCATAGCGGGGGCCATAAAGGACAGGGCCGTTTCCTCCTCCCCCTGCCGGAGCAGGGCGCGGATGGCCGACGCGGAGACAAAGCCGTCTTCAACGGCCGCGCTGTCATGCCCCGCCCCCCGGCGGGGGACGGCGACGGGCCGGATGCCGCTGCCCCGAAGGGCCTTGCAGTACTCCACGCCCAGGGTGTCGTTGGGCCGGGACAGCGCCGCCGCGTCCTCCTCCGAGACCAGGCCCCGGAGGGCCCGCTGACGGGCGGCGGGGAAGCTGTCTCCTTTTTTCAGCTCCTCCCGGAGCCGTTCCGGGAAAGTTTCGGAGCACAGGACCTTCGCGCAGCGGATCATAGGCGCGGCGTCTCCGCTCTCGCTGCCGAAGACCAGATGGGTGATGATCCCGGCGGCCTTTAAGATCTCCGCGGCCCCCGCGGCGAAGCCCTCCGCCGAAGAAAGGGCCCAGGGGACGGGCAGCTCCAGCACCAGATCGGCCCCGCTCCTGACGGCGGCGGCGGCCCGGGCCAGCTTGTCCGCCACGGCAAAGTTTCCCCGCTGGACAAAGTTTCCGCTCATGACGCAGACGATCCCCGTCTCCGGCCCCAGAAGGCGGCGGGCCTCGGCCATCAGGTGGACGTGGCCCATGTGAAGGGGATTGTATTCTGTTATGATACCAGCGGCGGCCATAAAATTCCCCCTTGAAGTGGTGACAAAAAAGTGACAGTTTGGTAAAAAAGCGGTTGTAACTCCCGGAAAGTCTGGTATAATGGAGTTGGACAACAGGGAAAAGCGGGGCCCCGCCCTTCCCTGCCGCTCTAATATTATATGAAATTTGGGATTCCCGCAAGGGCTTCCCCAAAAAGAGGAGACGGTCATCATGAACATTCTGGTCATCAACGCGGGCAGTTCTTCCCTGAAATATCAGCTCCTGGACCCCGAAAGCGGCGTGCTGCTGGCCAAGGGCCTGTGCGAGCGCATCGGCATCGACGGGAAATTCACCTACAAGGCCGAGGGGAAAAAGACCCTGGACGCCATTGACGTCCCCATGCCCACTCATTCCGAGGCCATCCAGGCCGTGCTGGACGCCCTGGCGGACAAGGAAAACGGCGTCATCGCCTCCATGAGCGAGATCGGGGCCGTGGGACACCGGGTGGTCCACGGCGGCGAGGCCTTCAACAAGTCCGTCCTCATTGACGACGCGGTCCTCCAGGCCATTGAGGACTGCATTCCCCTGGCCCCCCTGCACAACCCCGCCAACCTGACGGGCATCCGTGCCTGCCAAAAGGTCATGCCCGGCGTACCCATGGTGGCCGTGTTCGACACCGCGTTCCACCAGACCATGCCCGCCAAGGCCTATATGTACGCCCTGCCCTACGCCTGGTACGAGGAGGACAAGGTCCGGCGCTACGGCTTCCACGGCACCAGCCACAAGTACGTGGCGGGCCGGGCCGCCGTGATGCTTGGCAAAAAGCCCGAGGAGGTCAAGCTGATCTCCTGCCACCTGGGCAACGGCTCCTCCATCACGGCGGTGGACGGCGGCAAGAGCGTGGACACCTCCATGGGCTTCACGCCTCTGGCGGGCGTGCCCATGGGCACCCGGTCCGGCGACCTGGACGCGGGCATCCTCCAGTATGAGATGAACAAGCGGGGAATGGGCATCGACGAGATGCTGAACGCCCTGAACAAAAAGTCCGGCGTGGAGGGCCTGAGCTGCGTCTCCTCCGACTTCCGGGACCTGGAGTCCGCCGCCTCCAAGGGCGACGCCAAGGCCGCCCTGGCCCGGGAGAAGTTCGCCTATGAGGTCCGCAAATACGTGGGCGCCTACGCCGCCGCCATGGGCGGGGCGGACGCCGTCATTTTCACCGCCGGCGTGGGAGAGAACGACAAGGGCATCCGCTCCATGGTCTGCCAGGGCCTGGAGTACATGGGCGTGAAGCTGGACCCCGCCGCCAACGATGTCCGGGGTAAGGAGACCGTCATCTCCGCTCCCGACTCCAAGGTTAAGGTTTTGTTGATTCCCACCAACGAGGAATTGATGATCGCCATGGACACGGCGGAGATTGTGAAGTAACTTATCGAAGGTTCTTCGAAAGGTTGGGGTTGGTACTCACCCGTTCGGGCGGGGAGGGTTTTTCCGGCGCTGACACGCGGGGAAGATCGGACACCAGCGATGGCTGGTGCAATGCACCCCCCATTTTCTCTTTTCCTTCCAGAAGGAAAAGAAAAAACGGGCCGTGCACGGTCCAAAAGAGAAAAGGAAGTATTTGGGGATGCGTACGTTTGGACGAGGGGACGCGGCTGGAGTGCTTCCGGCTTCACGAATGTCTTCTGCCCGCGGCGTAGTTTGAGCGGAGGTTTGTCCTTTGCCGAATGAACTTCCTTCTCTTTTCGCTGCCGACCCTGGAGCTTGAAGGAAAAAGAAGGTCTACCGTTTTTAAGCGGCAGACCTTCTTCTCTTTCAGGCCGAGTCCGTCAAAGGCGGTAGGCGCTTCAACTTCCGGAAGTGCCGGGTTAGCGGCAGCGAGGACGGAAGAACAGGCCATGAGTCAACCACCCAACCCCCGCCAGCACCACGCCGCGGGCAGAAGACATGCGTGTCAAACAGTCTGTACTGCTTGCGCGTCCCCGTTTTCTCTCTTCCACCGTGCACGGCCCATTCTCTCTTTTCACAAAAGAGAGAATGGGGGGTGCAATGGACCAGCCATCGCTGACTGCCAATCCGCCCCGCCCGTCAGGGCGAGCAAAGGCCTCTCCCCTGCAAGGGGAACCCATCAAAGCACATTCCGCAAGGAAAACTCCTCCATCTCCGCCAGGAGGCGAAGCTGATCCCGGAGGTCCGCCAGCTCCGCCCGGAGCTCGCTGTCCTCCTCCCGCTCGGCAAAGGCCAGCGCCCGGTGGTACATGGCCTCCGCGTCGTCCACGGCGTCGTGGCCCGTGACGCAGTGGAGGTAGGTTTGGCGCTCCGTCCAGTCGGCGTAGCCCGCCCGAATGGCGGCGGCGGCTCCCTGCCAGTCCTCCAGCAGTACCAGGCGGTCCGCTTCCTCCAGCTGAGCCCGCCAGCGGTCCGTGTGGGCGGCCATGGCCGCCCCGTTCCAGAGGCAGAAGGCCAGGATGGCCCCCAGCAGGGCGGCAGGGATCAGCAGTCCCTTTTTCATGCCCGGCCCTCCTTCCGCACACAGGTTACCCGGCCCGTCTCGTCCACCGCCAGCAAAAACGCCTCCCGGTGGGAGGTCAATCCCGCTTCCTGGAGCGTCTTCCGGAGCCAGGCCTCGTCCAGTCCCCGGGCCTCCAGATTCCGCCGGAGGAGCCGCCCGTCATTTACCAGGACCACCGGCAGGGTCACGTCCTCTCCGGTCTTTACTCCCAGCTGCTCGGCCGTGGGGGGCTGATTCCTGGCCCAGGGGAGGACGGAGAGCTGCCCGGAGTTCTCCAGCACGGCGTACTTGACCTCCTGCACCCCGGTGAAACCCTGGCCCCGAAGTTCCTCCAGCAGCTCGTCCAGGGTGTAGCGGTTCTTCCGCATGGCCTCCTGCTGCAGGACCCCCTCCCGGATGAGGACGGAGGGCGTGCCGCAGGCCAGCGCCCGGAAGCGGAGGCTGGTCAGGGACAGCTGGCTCAGCAGCATGGACAGGGCCAGCAGGGTCAGAATAGGGATGACCCCTGCCAGCAGGGGGATGCCGAAGTCCTGCATGGGCACGGTGGCCAGGTCGGAGATCATCATGGTCAGCACCAGCTCGCCGGGCTCCAGCTCGCCGATCTGCCGTTTGCCCATGAGGCGGAGGCCGATCATGATGAGAAAGTAGAGGATGACGGTGCGGGCGAAGGCGGTCATCATAGGCGCTTCCTCCTGAGGGAATGGGTTCTCTACAGTATCTGCGGTTTGGGGCCGGGATATTCTCCGGCCCCCTCTCAAAAAATCTTCAAAAATGTGAAACCCTTTTGGGTTCTGAAACGTTGTATAAACAGAAGGACGAAAGGAGGCGGCGGACATGCTCAGCTTTGCCCTGCGCCTGGAGCGGGACGAGGACCGGGAACGCTTCACCCGGCTGTACAATCAGACCCAGCGGCGGCTTCAGCGGCTGGCCGCCCGTCTCCTGGGCCCCGGCCCCAGGGCCGAGGACGCGGTGCATGATACTTTTATAAAGCTCATTCAAAACTATGGCCAGCTCCGTTCCCGCTCCGACGGGCAGCTGGAGCGGTGGCTGACGGTGGTGGTCAAAAACACGGCTCTGGACACCCTCCGCAAAGAGGGCCGGGAAGAGGAGCTGGAGACCCAGGTCTGGGAGCCCGCCGTCCCGCCGGACGTGGGGGAGTTTGAGGCCCTGACGGCCCTGATCCGCTCCATGCCGGAGGACTACCGCCGGGTGCTGGAGCTCCGCTTCCTGGCGGAGTGGAGCCTCCAGGACATCGCTGGGGAGCTGGGACTGACGGAAGGCGCGGTGAAGAGCCGCGTGTTCCGGGGGCGGAAACTGCTGATCGACGCGCTGAGAAGGGAGGGGTATTTGGATGGACGGTCCTGTGTTTGACGCCATGCTGAAAACCGCGCTGGAGGAGGCCCTCCGGCAGGATATGGAGGAAACCCCCGCGCCGCCCCCGCTCTCCCGGCGGCAGAGGAAGCGGATGCGCCGGCTGCTGTCGAACCCCGAAAGCGCCTGGGCCCCGGAGATGGAAACGGGACGCCGTCTCCGGAATCCCGCCCGCTGGCTGGCGGCGGCGGTCATCGCCGCCCTGCTCACCGGCGCGGCGGCGGCCAGCCTGGTGCTGGGCGGCGGGGAGCGCTTCCGGCAGATGTTCGAGGAGGACGTCTGGGCTGCGGACTACTACGGAAATGCGGCGGACACGGAACAGCTGCTGGGCATGGGCGCGGGGATGGACACCACCCTGGTGGAGTCCGGCGGCCTGCGCTTCGAGATGCTGGACGCCATCTTCGACGGTCAGATCGCCATGCTGGACCTCCGCATGACCGTTCTGGACAAGGCGCTGACGGAACAGCTCCGGGAAAACGGTCCCCTGTTCCGGGACATGGAGCTCCTTTGGGAGGACAGCGGAGATATGACCTCCTGGGGCTATTCCGCCCGCTCCTGGGAGATGTCGGAGGACCTGGAAGAGGGGGAGTACTCCCTGATCTTCTCCATCGGCGGCGAGGACCTGAGCGCCGGGGGACAGTGCGGCATTCACTTCGGGGACCTGGTGTACTACAATGAGCAGGGGAGGGAGGAGGTCCTCCTCCCTGGGGAGTGGGACCTGTCCGTCACCCTCCGGCCCACGGAGCTTCTGCGGCTGGAGCCGGGCGCGGTCTGCCGGGTCAATGGGGTGGATTGGATTCTGGATAATGTGGTCCTCTCCCCCCTGGCCCTGGGGCTGGACTTCCACCGGGAGGAGGACGGGCGGCACTCCGACTGGTCCCCCGCCCGGGACCTGTCCATCCGCCTGAAGAGCGGGGAGACCCTGGACGTGCGCGGCTCCCGGAGCGAGGCCCGGAACGACTCCCGGGTGGACGTGCGAATCGAGTTCCCCATGCCTCTGGACCTGGAACAGGCGGAGTCCCTCCAGGTCTGCGGCGTGGACATTCCCCTCCATGAATCCTGAACCGTCAGCAGGCCCCGCCGAAACGGCGGGGCCTTGTCTGTGAAAATACCCGAACTTCCCGGCGGGGGAGGCGGAAACGCTTGTTCGGATTCCCGCTTGTGTTTTCCCGGCGGGCGTGCTAGAATAGGCGTATTCTGACAAAACGCGCCCCCGGGCGCGGGGAGGTCCCTATGCTGCCTGCCACACGCCTAAAAAATCTCTACGCCGGTCCCCTGCCGCCCATGGCGCTGACGGACTACGAGGCCATGAGCAAATTCCTGAACCAGGCGGCCCAGCGGTGCAAGGTGTCCGGGCGGAATTTCGATTTGTTCCTGGACTGGATCATCCATGCCCTGACCATGAGCCTTACCTCGGACAGCGCCGCTCGGGTCTTCCTGCCCAAGACCAAGACGGGCCCCTTTGTCCTGGACGACCTGATCCCCATTTCCGGCCTTCCCCCGGTGGGAGAACGGCAGGTGCAGCTTAACGAGTGCGGCCTCATCGCCCCGGTGTGGAATAACGGCGCTCTTGAAGCCGCCCTGGAATCCCTGTATGACAGCGGCTTTGCCGCTCTGGACGTGGACCAGCCCTTCGGGGGCGCTTACTTCCCGGAACTCCGGCTGGCGGTGATCGACTCTCCGTCGGACGTGGACATCCCCAATGTCCTGCGGGTCTGGAGCCGGGGAAGCGTCCGCCTCCCGGTCTATTCCTTAAAGGAGCTGGAGCCCCTGCTCAACACCGACGGGGAGACCTGGTTCATCCAGCACGACGGGTTTGAGCGGGAGGAGCCCGTTCAGGAGCCCCGGATGGCGGCGCTGTATAACTGCGGCCTCCGCCGCTACTGCGGCAAAGGCTAAGGCTTTTCGCCCCGGGAGCGCCGGTCCACAGCCGTCACCACTCCCGCTTGATCTCGGATTCCTCCACCTGATACCGGCGCAGGAACTCCCGGAAATCCTGGTCGTCACGAAGGAGCATCAGCTCTTCAAATCTGCCGCTGACCGGGTCCTTGAAGCCCGCTACCTGCTCCCCTGTGCAGATGCTGGAGCGGATGACGGGGAGCTTGCCGCCTCTGTCATAAGGAACCGCCGCCTGCTTTTTTCGCCTGCCGAACATCAGAACCAATCCTTTCCCGCCGTCGATGGAGACTCCATCCCCCGGCCGAAACGTCCCGTCGGGCGGCTTCCATGCCGCCCCTATCGCAAGGGCTCGCCGCGCCGCCGGAGCGGGGACCGCCTTTCTTGGCGTCTGCCGTGCGCTTCACGCGGACGGACTTTTTTTCAGTATAGCACGCCTCCGGAGGGAAGTCGAGGACGATTTCCCCTCGGAGCTTTGATATGTCTCCCGATAATTTAAATTAGAACTTTAGAATTTGAGAGATTATAAGAGAAAAAGAGAGAAATCAAGAGTATTTGCGGCACAAGTTAAAAAGCCTGTTGACATTGCCGGGAAGCCATGGTATAAATAACCTTGCTCCGCAAGGAGCTCTTGATTTGTAAGACCAATTGGAAAATATACTGATGGAGGAAAGACCATGTCCACTTTTATGGCAAACAAGGCCAACATTGAGCGCAAGTGGTACATCCTGGACGCCGCCGGGAAGCCCCTGGGCAAGACCGCCGTCCGGGCCGCCGACCTGCTGCGCGGCAAAAACAAGACCACCTTCACCCCCCATGCCGACTGCGGAGACAATGTCATCATTATCAACGCGGGAAAAGCCGTTCTCACCGGCAAAAAGGGCGAACAGAAGATGTACCGCACCCACTCCGGCTGGGTGGGCGGCCTGAAGGAGACCCCCTACCGCATCCTGATGCAGGAGAAGCCCGAAGTGGCCATGCGTGTGGCCGTCCGGGGCATGATGCCCAAGAACACCGTGGCCAAGGATTCCCTGAAGCGCCTGCACATCTACGCTGGCGCCGAGCACAAGCAGCAGGCCCAGAAGCCCATCGCCCTGGACGCTGAATAAGGAGGAGGAAGCGTATGTATCAGTCTAAGAAGCCTTATCTGTATGGTACGGGACGCCGGAAGTCCTCCGTCGCCCGGGTTCACCTGTTCCCCGGCGGAACCGGAAGCATCACCATCAACGGCCGGGACATCGACGATTACTTCGGCCTGGAGACCCTGAAAATGGTGGTCCGCCAGCCCCTGGAGGCCACCGGCAACACCGGCAAAATGGACATCGTAGCCACCGTCTCCGGCGGCGGCGTCACCGGCCAGGCCGGCGCCCTGCGCCACGGCATCGCCCGTGCCCTGCTGCTGGCCAGCGAGGACAACCGCCCCATCCTGAAAAAAGCCGGGTTCCTGACCCGCGATCCCCGTATGAAGGAGCGCAAGAAGTACGGCCTCAAGGCCGCCCGCCGCGCGCCTCAGTTCTCCAAGCGCTGAGTCTTTCCCCTTCGCTTCAAAAGCGGAGACCTCCGAGAGGTCTCCGCTTTTTCATGCTTTCAGAGGCTTAATAGAAGCTGTTCATTCCCCGGTTCATGTCGCTGTTCAGACCGCTCTGCCGGAGGAGCTGGGCGCAGGCGTCCCGCTCCCGGGTGTCGTAGAACTCGATATATTTCAACGAATAGATATCGCAGGCGATATAGCGCTGGCGGCCGGGCTGGAAGATGATGATGTGATCATTTCCCACGTCGTGGAGGATCCCCTCCCAGGTGGTGGTCCCCTGGGTGCCGATGAGGAAAGTGGCGGTGACAAAGCTCCCCCGATTTCGCAGGAGCATGGCCTTCATGGAGCCCAGGAAGGCTTCGCTGGTGCTGGTGGGGGATTCGATGACCTCTATGGGCTGATGAGTCTCCAAGTCCAGGGTTCCGCTGCTGCCCTGGAATTCATTGCGGGCGGCGGGAACGCCTCCGGCAGCGGAGGGAGCGGACTGGGACTGAGCCGCCGGGGCAGGGTAGGCCTGGGGCTGCTGCATTGCCGGGGCGGGGTAGGTCTGGGGCCGCTGAGCCGCCGGGGCGCTGACGTCGGTGTCGGTGGTGGTGGTCGTGACAGGGACGGGGGCTCCATGGGCTCCCGCCGAGGCGGAGGCCGTGGTGGTGGTTGTGGTGGAAGTGGTGGTATGGGCGTGGGCGGCGGGCTGGGGAGCGCTGATTTCGGTGGACCAGTCTGTGATGGGCTGGGTCATATAGCGTGTGTTGGGCATGATATACACCTCTCAAGTCTTGTAATATGCGTCGGTTGGGTTGTAGAAACAATGATCGCCAATGCGGGTCTGCCAATAACCCACGCCGGTGGGGAAAAAGCGCCGGCACTCGGGGCCGAAGGGGTTGTAGAACCAAAGCGATTCCGCCACGTCCGGCAGGCGGTTTCCAGCGATGGCCCAGTCCGCGATCTCGTAGTGAATGGCCTCGGGCCGCATGTTGTATATGTTCTGGGGGTTGTAGGCGCCCCCCTCCGTCTCGCTGGCGCAGACGAACTGGTAGGGTTGGAAGATGATGTTGCGGATGCTGCCCTGGCCCACCCGGGCGTACTCGCCGCCCCGGGCGTGGACCCGGTTCATCACCACTCCCGCCACGGCCTTCATGCCGTTTTCCCCCTCGCCGCCCGCCTCGCACTCGATCAGGCGCGCCAGCAGCTCCCGGTCGGAATATGCCATGGTGCATTCCTCCTTTGTCGCTGGTTCATGATACGCGAAAAACGCCCCGCTGGTGACAGCGGGGCGTTCCTCGTAACTTCCTCATGATTTCCGTTGTTCCCGAATGGCGGTGCGGAACATCTCCTCCGTCTGCTGGATGGAGCGGTCCAGGGCGTACTGCCGGGCGTGCTCGCCGTAGCGCTTCCCCATCTCCTCCCGCTCCTGGGGGTGTTCGAACCACCAGTCGATCTTCTCCGCGAGAGCGGCGGGGTCCCCGGCGGGGAACAGGCTCCTCTCATCCAGAGCGAACTGGGGCGTGGCGGACCGGGGAGAGTCGGCGATGACGGGCACCAGCCCGCAGGCGAAGGCCTCCATACAGCTCATGGCTTCGATCTCCGCGTCGGAGGTGTGGACGTACAGGTCCGCCATGTGGAGGATCTCCAGCAGGCGGCCGGGCTCGTAGAACTCCATGACGATGGGGTTGGGCAGCTTCTCCGCCAGGCGGCGGTATTTCTTCTCCAGGGGTCCCTTGCCCGCCAGGATGACCTGGATGGCGTCCTTGTGGCGGCACTGGGCGCAGGCGTCGATCAGCACGTCCTGGCGCTTCTCCCCGGCGTAGCGGCCCACCATCAGCACGTTGAATTTTCCCCGCATCCAGTTTTCCTGAGGGCTCCGCCCGTAGGTGTACTGAGGGCTGATGCCGTTGGAGATGACGTGGAGCTGGGCGGTGTAGCCGTGGTCCCGGAGCTGGTTTGCGATCATGTTGCTGGGGCAGTGAATGTGGGTGAAGCGGTTGAAGAAGGTGTCCCGAAACTTGGTATAGACAAAGTCGTTCACCCGCTTGCTGTTGCCCATGTGGAGGGTGAAGGTGATGTTCTCCGGCTGGCAGTGGAAGGCCGCCGTGTGGGGGATGCCCAGGCGCTCCACGTGCTTGAGGCCCATGATGGCCAGGGGGGAGGGCATCATAAAGTGGACCACGTCCGCCCAGGCCGCCGCCTTCTCAAAGACGTGCTTGTTGGGGATGGCCAGGCGCATCCCCTGGCTGGTGATGAGGTGCTCTACGATGGGAAGGAATTTCATTTGCCGCACGGCGTATTTGTAGTCCGTGGGCTTCCCGGTGGCGATGACCCGGACCTCGTTCCCATGCTCTTTCAGGGCCGTGGCAAAGCGCCGGGCGCTGATGGTGGTTCCGTTGTTGGCGTCGTCGAACTGGTCGATGACCAAGACGATTTTCATATCCCTCGCCGTCCCCTCAGCCCTGGGCCAGGGCTTTTTCCAGCCCCAGAGCCAGCTGATCCGGGCAGGAAGTGCTCTTGGCACCGCAGCCGATGCCCTTCAAACGCCGGATGGCCTCCTGGGCGGGCATGCCCTTCACCAGGGCCGAGATGCCCTGGAGGTTGCCGCTGCACCCGCCGAGGACCCGGAGGTCCTGGATGACGCCCTGGTCGTCCAGGTCCACCTGCATTTCACGGGAACAGACGCCGCGAGGCTGGAAAGTATATGTTTTCATAGTGCCACTCCTCTTCAAGCCGCCGGGGACGGCGGACAGTCGTTTAACCTATATACCATAGCATAAAATTGGGAAAAAGGCAAGCCCCGGAGGGGGCCTGCCTTTCTGGGGTCAGTTCTTCAAAAATTCGTTGGGGTCCACCGCCTCCCCGTCCTGGGTGACGGAGAAGTGGAGATGGGGGCTCTGGGCGGCCTCGGCGGAGGCGGTGGTTCCCACGGCGCCGATGATCTGCCCGGCGGTGACCAGGTCTCCGGGCTCCACCGTGGGCTTGGCCTGAAGGTTGGAATAGGTGGTGGTATAGCCCCCCTGGTGGTCGATGGTCACGGTGGTGCCCATCAGGGGATGGTCCTCCACGGAGGCGACGGTCCCGGCGGTGGCCGCCAGCACCGTGGTTCCCGGCTTGGCGGAGATATCCACGCCGTCATGGGTCCGCCAGTCCGCCAGGGTGGGGCTGTAGACCAGCTGGTCCACGGAAAAGGCCATCAGGATTTCGCCCTTCAAGGGCTCCACAATCAGTTGGGGCGGCTCCGCCATCACCGGCGTGTCGTCCACCTCCACCTCCGGCATGGTGGGGACGATCTCCACCTCCACCGGGGCCGGGGCGGAGGCCTCCACCGGGGGTTCCTCGTTCTCCGGCTCCGGTTCCGGCTGGGGTTGGGGGACGTAGACGTCCTGGACCGGGGCGCTGACCGCCTCCGTAGGCGGCTCCTCCTCTACGGCGGGCTTGTCCCCGGCGAAGAGCAGATACCAGCCGCTCACCGCCGCGGCAATGAGACAGACGGCCAGCAGGAGGTAAAAGCCCGTGCCGCTGAGGACGGATTTCAGTTTGTGTTCCATGCAAGAGTTCCTCCCTCAATAGAAATAAGTCTGAGGGAAGTATGGACGGGGACAGGGAAAATTATACTGCCCCGGGAGGCATGGAACGCTTTTATTTTCGCCCCTCCAGGGCGGCGGCGTAGAGGTCGTTTTTGCTGAGGCCCGTGTGCTCCGCCACCTCTTTGGCGGCGTCCTTGAGCCGCTGCCCGGCGTCCACCAGGGCCAGTACCTGGGCCGCGCCCTCCTCCAGGGTGAGGCCGGCGGCTTCCCTTGGCTCCGCTCCGGCCACCACCAGGACGTATTCGCCCCGGGGGTCGTGCTCCGTGTAGTAGTCCGCCGCCTCGCCCAGGGTGCAGCGGCGGATCTCCTCGTGGAGCTTGGTCAGCTCCCGGCAGAGGGCGATCCGGCGCTCCGGGCCGAAGGTCTGACAGAAGTCCGCCAGGGTGGGGCGGAGCTTGTGGGGGGCCTCGTGAAAGATCATGGTCCGGATCTCATTTTTCAAGCTCTCCAGGTGCTCCCGGCGGCTGCGCTTGTTGACGGACAAAAAACCCTCGAAGGTGAAGCGCCCCGTGGGCAGGCCGCTGACGGCCAGGGCGTTCACCGCCGCGCAGCAGCCGGGGATGGAGGTGACGGTCACGCCGTTCTCCCCGCAGAGGCGGACCAACAGTTCCCCGGGGTCCGAGATAGCGGGGGTGCCCGCGTCGGTGACCAGGGCGCAGCTCTCCCCCGCCAGCAGGCGGCTGAGAACCGCCTGCCCGGCGGAGGCGGCGTTGTGTTCGTGATAGCTCACCAGGGGCTTTTTGATCTGGAAGTGATTCAGCAGTTTCAGGGACACCCGGGTGTCCTCCGCCGCGATGAAGTCCGCCGCCGCCAGAGTCTCCACCGCCCGGGGGGACAGGTCTCCCAGGTTGCCGATGGGCGTGGCCACCAGATACAGTGTTCCGCTCATAGCGGGCCCTCCTCTCGAAAGTATGATTTAAGCCGTTTTGCTCGCCGCCGCAGACGGCGGCAACCGCAAAACATGGCATTTACTTCCGAACTTTAAGTTCGGAAGTAAACACGGTCCAGCTCCGCCGTGGGGGAGCCGTCGGGGTTTTCTAAAATCAGCGGCGGTTCCACGACCAGGCCCGGCTTTCCGCCCCGGCGGGCCTCCAGCAGGACCAGGGAGGGGGCCCGTTCCGCCCGGGCGCAGACCAGCCGCAGGCGCTTGGGTTCCAGGCCGCTTTCCCGCGGGGCGCAGAGCAGGTCCGTCAGCCGCTCCGGCTTGTGGACCAGGCAGAAGCTTCCGCCCCAGCGCAGGAGCCGGGCGGCGGCCCGGCAGGTGTCCGCCAGGGTACAGGTCTCCTCCGTCCGGGCGGTCCGGCGGGCCTCGTCCTTGGGAGGGAGCCCGCCGGAAGGGGGGAAGTAAGGCGGGTTGCAGATGACCAGGTCAAAGCTCCCGGCGGGGAGGACGGTCTCCCGCAAGTCCTCCCGCCGGAAGATCAGGCGGTCCGTCAGGCCGTTTTCCGCCGCCGCCAGATCTCCCAGCTCCACGGCCCGGGCCTGGATATCCAGGCCCGTCACCGTTAAATCTCTCTGCCGCTGGAGCAGCAGGAGGCCCAGCAGCCCTGTGCCGCAGCCCAGGTCGCAGACCTTCATCCCCGGCTTTAGCCTGGGCAGGGAGGCCAGGAGGAAGCTGTCCAGCCCCGGGGGATGCTGTCCGTTTCCATAGACGAAGCGGAGGCCGCCGGGGCGGAGGGCCTCCCAACGCGGGGCCTCCATTAGCGCCGGGGCGGGAAGCCCGCCAATTTCGCGTTCAGCTTGGAGTAAATCCGGGCTTGGAACCAGGGCTCCGTGGAGGCGGCCACGGCCTCCTCCAGGGAGAACCAGGCCACGGCGCTGTTCTCGTCGGCCTTGCGGCGCACCGGGGCGGCGGGGTCCGCCTCCAGGAGGAAGGTGACGTTCAGGTGGAGGTGAGAGGAGACATAGCGCCCCCGTTTCTCGTGGCCGTCCACCGTCAGAATCTCCACGGAGTAAATATCCGGCGACACGGGCCGGACATCTTCCAGCCCGCTTTCCTCCCGGACCTCCCGCAGGGCCACGGACAGCAGATCCCGCTCCCCGTCGGCGTGGCCCCCCAGCCAAGCCCAGGAGTTGTAAAGGTTGTGGTAGGCCAGCAGTACCCGGTCCCGACCCGGGCTCACCACCCAGGCGGAAGCCGTCAGATGGGCCGGGTCCTCCCGGCCGCAGGGGGCCTGCCCTCCCTCCAAGAGGCGGAGCAGCGCGGCCCGATCCCGCTCCTCCTGTTCGTTCCAGGGCCGAAAGTTCCGCAGCTGAGCGGTCAAGTTCATAGCGCCCCTCCTCTCCATTCGGCTTCTATGATAGCACAGTTTTTGTGAAAGAAAAAGGAAAAAATCCCTTGCATTTGCCGCAGAAAGGGAGTAAGCTAAATCTAACCAAAAAAATTTGAGGCGGCGAATTTGGTAGAAAAAGCCGTTAAAACGAAAAATATACACAATATATGGTGGTTTGCGCTGAAAAGCCAGAAATAAGTCGAAGAAATCTTCATATTTTTTGTAATCCTGTCTTGAAAAATCTGGAAATTTATGCTATTTTATAGAAAACGAGCTGAGAGTGTCAGGACGCTCTGACAGCCGAACAAGAAGGAAAGGTTTGGAATCATCATGGAGAATCAGAGGACTGTGCTTCTGGCGGACGCCAGCGAGGAATTCCGCGCGATGTTACAGGAGGCTATCGAGCAGGCCGGTGAATTCACCGTGACGGCTTCCACCGGAGACGGACGGGAGGCATTGCGGCTGATTGAGGAACGGAGGCCGGACCTTCTGCTGACGGATGTGGCTTTGCCGGGACTGGACGGGCTGGGCCTGCTGAAGACGCTGAGGGAACAGGGCGGCCACAACCCTAAGACCATCATCGTCTCGGCTTTCTGCGGCCACCAGACTCTGGCGGAGGCGGAAAAGCTGGGCGTGTGCTATTATCTTCCCAAGCCCTGCGAGCCCAATTCCCTGATGGAGCGGATGCACGGCATTTTTGAGAGCCCCTCATCTCCCGATCTGCGGGTCCACGCCCTGCGGAACACCGTGACCAATGTGATCCACGAGATCGGCGTCCCGGCCCATATCAAGGGCTATCAGTACCTGCGGGAAGCCATCATGATTGCCGTGAACGATATGGAAGTCATCAACGCCGTGACCAAGGTTCTCTATCCGGCGGTGGCCAAGCGCTTCGGCACCACGCCCTCCCGGGTGGAACGGGCCATCCGCCACGCCATTGAGGTGGCCTGGGACCGGGGCGACCTGGAGACCCTGCAGAAGTACTTCGGCTACACCGTGTCCAACACCAAGGGAAAGCCCACCAACTCGGAGTTCATCGCCATGATCGCAGACCGGCTGGTGCTCCAGGGAGACAGCTGGGTCCTGCGGGACCAGGGCTGAGAGTATGGATACAGGAAAGAGGAGAGGCAAAACGCCTCTCCTCTTTTTTCACGCCCCCGGCCTCAGACAGCGGATGATGGTGTTTATCTGCTCCTGGGCGGGGGACTCCCCCAGGGGGATCGTCTGGCTTTCCAGGCCCAGGAATACCACCCGGTCCGGCCAGACCAGCACCCAGATGGGCGCCGCCTTGTTCCCGTTCCAGCGGCGGTAGACCGCCTCCGGCCCCTGGGAGCCGCCCACGTCCCAGGAGAGCGGGTCCTCCGCCACATAGGAGATGGTGAAGCTGTACGGTTCCGAGCCTCTCTGGGTCTCCAGCAGGTCGTCCAGCAGGGGTTCCCGGAGCCGGGGGAGCCTCAAGTCCCAGATCCTGTACTGGATGGAACTGGCCCGCCTGCCGTCCTGGGGGAGGACCATCTCGTTGTAATTCCGCTCCTGGAGGAAGAAGGAGCCCTGGCGGGATAGCCACCGGCGGACGTGCCCGTATTCCTCCCCGGTCAGGTCCGCCAGGGTCAAGGGGAAGTCCTGCCGGGGAGCGGCGTCCCACTCCATGTTCTGATACAGATAAGTCTCCCCGGCCCCCCGGCCGCCGAAAAACCAGCCATAGCGAATAGCGCAGAAGGCCAGCCCGCCGATGAGGGCGAAGGCCAGGATGAAGTCCACCGCCAGGGTCGCCGCCATGTTGACCCACTTGGGGGCCTTCAGCCTCCGCATCAGCACGGTGGTCTGCCGGACCAGGACGACCAGCAGGACGAACAGAGGGATGTACACGGCGTAAAAGAGGGCGAGGCCCGATTCGCCGCCCAGCAGCTCCGCCAGCAGGTACAGGGCGCACAGCAGGGCGGTCAGGGCCAGGGCGGTACGGTTCAGCCGCTGGTAAGCCCTGGTGCGGATGGGGGCGCAGGAGCCGCCGTCCTCAATAGCCCGCCGGGATTTCCGCCGCCAGCCGTAGTAGTGGAAGAGGGTGTAGATTTCCAGAAGGGCCACCAGCATAAACAGCGCCCCGGAGAAGGGGCGGGCGTTGCTCTCGAAGAAACGGAGGGGCCGGACGAACAGCGTGCCGAAGGAGGAACAGGACATGAACAGCCCCAGGATCAGGATGATGACATTGGCGGGCAGGAAGTTCTTCCGCATAGAGCGGTGGATATTCTCCAGCCGCAGGGTCTCGTCGGTCTCCAGAGGGACGGCGGCGGGGTCCTCTGTGGAGAAGATCTGCATCTGGAACCAGTCGCAGACCTTCTCCCACCCGGCGGCGGCGCAGAGTTCTTCCAGGGATTCCTGGCCCTCTGTGGGCGCGGGGTTGAACTGGGAGGCCCCGGCGCTGTAGGTGACGGCGTAGCGGACCTGGGCAGGGTCCGCCCGGCGGTACTTCCAGAGGCTGTTTCCCGCCCGCTCCAGCCGCCAGCCCTGGGCGGCCATGGCGGACAGGTGCTCCTCCACGCCCCGGTAGTCGTAGAGGCAGAGGGTGTTCCAGCGGTATTTTACGTCTTTCATCGTGTCTCCTCCTTCCAATTCTCCGGGGCCAGACGGGCGGAGATCAGGGCCTTCTGCTCCTCCGTGGGGGCGTCGTCCAGGCTCACCGCCGCCACCCGGCCCGGCCAGACCAGGAGCCAGGAATCGTAGGGGTCGTCGTCATGATAGCGCCGGTAGACCGCTTCCGCGCCCCAGGGGACCGGGTTCCCCGGGACATAGCGCAGGGTGAAGAAGGTCATCCCATGGAATTTGACAGGGTCGTCCTCCAGCAGGTCGTCCAGCAGGGAACGCCGGAGGGCGGGGGAGGAGAGCTCCCAGATGCTGTAGCCCAGCTCGCAGACCTTGGGCCCGTCTCCCAGAAGGGCGGTCTCCCGCCAGTTTCGCCGGGGGATGAAGACGGAGCCCAGGTCCTCCGCCTCCCGGCGGACGTGGCCGTAGGTTTCCCCGGTGAGCTCCGCCAGGGTCAGGGGGAAGTCCTGCCGGGGGGACAGGTCCCAGAGCTCGCCCCGGTACTCGTAGGTATCTTCCGTGGGGACCTCGTCGGAGAACCAGCCGGTCTCATAGCGGGCCCAGACCAGCCCGTACGCCAGGGAAAAAGCCAGGAGGATGGCCGCCGCCACCGTCCAGCCCATGTTGGAGGTCTTGGAGACCCCGCGTTTTCGGAGCAGGGCGGAGAACGCCCGGATCAAAACGTTGACGAGGGTGAGCAGGGCCACGTACACCATGAAATAGAGCACCGCGCCCCGATGTCCCCGGCTCAGCTCCGACAGCAGGAAGACCGCCACCATCAGGGACAGCAGGACCCACAGGGCCGCGTTGGCCCACCGGCAGCCCCGGCCCACGGGGAGGCAGGGTCCGCCGTCCTCCACGGAGCGCCGGGACCGCCGCCGCCAGAGGAAGTAGGCGGCCAGCGTGTAAAGCTGAAGGAGCACCACCGCCAGGCACAAAGTCCCGGCTATGAGCACGGCGTTGCTTTTCAGCATGCCGTAGAGATCCCAGGTCACCAGGGACTGGAAGAAGTCCCGGCCGATGAAAAGCATCAGCAGCAGGATGATGATATTGGCGGGGATAAAACTCCGCCGCATGCAGCGGTGGATATTCTCCAGCCGCAGGGCCTCGTCGGTCTCCAGGGGGACGGCGGCGGGGTCCTCCGTGGAGAAGATCTGCATCTGGAGGCAGTCGGAGACCTTCTCCCACCCGGCGGCGGCGCAGAGCTCCGCCAGGGACTGCTGCTCCTCCGTGGGGCCGGGGTCGAACTGGGAGGCCGTAGCGCTGTAAGTGACGGCGTAGCGGACCTTCGCGGGTTCGGCCCGGCGGTACTTCCAAGAAGTGCTCCCTGCCTTCTCCAGCCGCCAGCCCTGGGCGGCCATGGCGGAGAGGTGTTTTTCCACCCTCTGGTAGTCGTAGAGCTGGAAGGTGTTCCACTGATATTTCACGTTCTTCATGACAAGTCCTCCTCTCCCACACAGGTCTTGTAGTCCTCCGTCAGGGCCAGCAGGCGGCGGTACTCCGCCCGCAGGGTCTCCCGGCCCTTGTCCGTGATAAGGTAGCTCCGCTTCCGGCCCTCCACGGCGGTTTCCCGGATCATCTCCGCCTGCTGGAAGCTGTCCAACAGGTTGTACAGCGTCCCGGGCCCCAGGTCCACCCGCCCGTGGGTCAGCGCCGACACCCGGGCCATGACGTCCGTGCCGCAGCACTCCTCCCGGAGGGTGAGGAGGATGTAGAACATAGGCTCCGTCAGGGTCTGGAATTTTTCTCTCGCCATGCCCGCGCCCCCTTAATATCGAATATCGTTATTGCTGAGTCCAGTATAATATCGAACATCGATATTGTCAAGGGGCGGGACGAAAAAAGCCGCCCCTTCGGGCGGCTGAAATTGACAGGGGCTGGCAAGCGAGGTATGATGAGATTTAGAAGGACGCTGTTGCAAAAAGGCGGTTGGCCACTCCCTTGTGAAGGGGGGTGAAGCTGATGGGAAGAAAGCGGCTGTACGCTGTACTCCGATTTCTGGTGTGTCTGGTCTTCTGGGCCTACATACTGACCATAAAAGCGTGTTGACCGTCCGGCTGGCACCCGAACGGTCAACGTAGCTAAGTCTATTGTTGTCCTGATGGGCTGACTGCCTTGCAGCAGCGCCCTTCTATGTTCATTATACCGATACACCCCGGTTTTGTCAATGATAAAACCGAGGCGTTTTTCTTACGCCAATTCCGCCAGCCCCGTGTAGAGCTGGTAGTACCGCCCCTTTTGCTCCAGCAAGTCGTCGTGGTCTCCCCGCTCGATGATCTCCCCCTGCTCCAAGACCATGATGGCCCTGGCGTTGCGGACGGTGGAAAGCCGGTGAGCGATGACGAAGACCGTTCGGCCCGCCATGAGGCGGTCCATGCCCTTCTCGATGAGCTTCTCCGTCCGGGTGTCGATGGAGCTGGTGGCCTCATCCAGGATGAGGACCGGGGGATTGGCGCAGGCCGCCCGGGCGATGTTCAAAAGCTGCCGTTCCCCCTGGCTGAGGCTGCCGCCGTCGCCGGAAAGGACCGTTTTGTAGCCCTGGGGCAGGTGGCGGATGAAGGCGTCGGCCCCCGCCAGCTTGGCGGCGGCCTCCACCTCTTCGTCCGTGGCCTCCAGACGGCCGTAGCGGATGTTATCCGCTACCGTGCCGGTGAAGAGGTGGGTGTCCTGGAGCACCACGCCCAGGGAGCGGCGCAGGGACTCCTTGGCGATGTCCCGGATGTCAATGCCATCATAGGTGATGGTCCCGCTTTGAATCTCATAGAAGCGGTTGATGAGGCTGGTGATGGTGGTTTTCCCCGCGCCGGTGGAGCCCACGAAGGCGATCTTCTGTCCGGGCTTGGCGAAGAGGCTGACGTCGTGGAGGACGGTCCGGCCCTCGTCGTAGCCGAAGACCACGTGGTCGAACCGCACGTCGCCCCGGAGGGGCGACAGGGAGCCGTCGGGCTTCAGCCAGGCCCAGGTGTTGTTGTCGTAGTGGACTCTGGAGAGGTTCCCCTGAGCGTCCTCCGCCGCCCGGACCAGGCGGATTTTGCCCTGGTCGATCTCGGGCTGGGTCTCCATGATTTCGAAGATGCGCTCCGCGCCGGCCACGGCGGAAAGAATGGTGTTCACCTGCTGGGAGATCTGGGTGATGGGCTGACCCACCTGCCGGGAGTACTGGAGGAAGGCCGCCAGGCCCCCCAGGTCCCCGTTCCGGATGGCCAGGAGGCCGCCCACGCAGCAGGTGACGGCGTAGTTGACATAGTTCAGGTTTCCCATGGCGGGCATCATCATGCCGGAGAAGATCTGGGCCCGGGTGGCCGCGTCCCGGTAGGCCAGGTTCCGCCGCTGGAAGCCCGCCTGGGCCTCCCGCTCGTGGTTGAAGACCTTGATGACCTTTTGCCCCTCGATCATCTCCTCAATATAGCCGTTGACCTCACCCAGGGCCTTTTGCTGGTCGGCGAAGTAGCGCCGGGAGCGGGAACCGATGGTTTTCACCACCAACAGCATTACCGCCAGGGCGGCAAAGGTGACGAGGGTCAGGGCGGGACTCAGCACCAGCATCATGACAATGGTGCCGGTGAAGTTCAGCGTACAGGAGACCAGGCTCCCGAAGCTGTTGTTCAGGGCCTCGGAGACCGTCTCGATGTCGTTGGTGTAGCGGCTCATCAGCTCGCCGTGGGTGTGGGTGTCGAAGAATTTCAGGGGCAGGTCCTGCATCCTCCCGAAGAGGTCCGACCGGATCTTCGCCACGGTGGTTTGGGAGATGTGGACCATGATGCGGCTGTAGCCGAAGGAGCAGACTGCCCCCGTCACGTACACCGCCGCCATGACACAGAGCATTTTGGCCAGCCCTGAGAAGTCCCCGGGGAGGATATAGTCGTTGATCAGGGGCCGGATCAGGTAGGACCCGCCCACGGTGCAGGCGGAGCTCACCACCAGCAGGGCCGCCACCAGGGCCAGGTGGAGCTTGTAGCGGCCAAGATACCGCATCAGCTTCCCCAGGGTGCCCCGGATGTTCTTGGGCTTGCGGAAGCCGCCGGGTCCGGGTCCGTGAGGCCCGGGTCCGTGCTTAGCCATCGATGCTCCCTCCTTCCTGCTGGGACTGGTAGACCTCCCGGTAGATATCGCAGGTCTCCATCAGTTCGTCGTGGGTCCCCTGGGCGGCGACGCGGCCGCCGTCCATCACCAGGATCAGGTCCGCCTCCCGGACGGAGGCCACCCGCTGGGCGATGATGAGCTTGGTAGCGTCCCCCAATTCGCCCGCGAAAGCCGCCCGGATTTTCGCGTCCGTGGCTGTGTCCACGGCGCTGGTGGAGTCGTCCAGAATCAGCACCTTGGGCTTTTTCAAAATGGCCCGGGCGATGCACAGGCGCTGCTTCTGCCCGCCGGAGACGTTGACGCCCCCCTGGCCCAGGTCCGTGTCCAGGCCGTCGGGCATGCGCTCCAGGAACTCGTCGGCGCAGGCGGCCCGGCAGGCGGTCCAGAGCTCCTCTTCCGAGGCCTCCGGGTTTCCCCAGAGGAGGTTTTCCCGGATGGTCCCGGTGAAGAGGGTGTTCTTTTGCAAGACCATGCTGACGGACTCCCGGAGGCGCTCCATGGAGTAGGCCGCCACGGGCTTCCCGCCCACCATCACGGTGCCCTCGTCCGCCTCGTAGAGCCGGGGGATCAGGGAGACCAGGGAGGTCTTGCCGCTGCCGGTGCCCCCCAGGATGCCTACGGTCTTCCCGGAGGGGATGTGGAGGCTGATATCCTCCAAGATCCACTCCGAGCTCTCGGCGCTGTACTTGAAGAACACGTGGTCGAAGTCGATGGAGCCGTCCGCCGGATCGGCGGCGGGGTCCCCCTCGTCGGAGATGGCGGGGACCTCGTTCAGCACCTCCGCCACCCGGCGGGCGCAGGCCACGGTGCGGGTCAGCATCATGAAGATCATGGAGACCATCATCAGGGACATCATGATCTGGGTGATGTAGGTGAAGTAGGTGATGAGCTTCCCGGCGTCCAGGGTTCCGGCGTAGACCATCTGCCCGCCGAACCACATGACGGCGATGATGGTCCCGTAGATGATCAGCATCATCAGGGGCATGTTGATGACCACCCGGCCGAAGGCTCGGAGGGAGGTGTTTTTCAGGTCGTCGTTGCGCTCCGCGAACTTCTCCCGCTCCCGGTCCTCCCGGACGAAGGATTTCACCACCCGGACGCCCGCCAGGTTCTCCTGGACCACCAGGTTCAGCGCGTCGGTCTTCTCCTGGAGGGAGCGGAACAGGGGCCCGGTGGTGGCCAGCAGAATCACCACTACCACCAGCAGCAGGGGCAGGGCCGCCAGGAAGACGCTGCTGAGCCGGTAGCTGATGCGGATGGAGAAGAACAGGGCGGCCACCAGCATCACCGGGGCCCGGACCATCAGGCGCATGGACATCATCAGGGACATCTGGAGGTTGTGCACGTCGTTGGTCAGCCGGGTCACCAGGGAGGCGGTGGAGAAGCGCTCGATATTGGAAAAGGCGAAGGTCTGAATGTGGTCGTACTCCGCCCGGCGGAGGTTCGCTCCGAAGCCCATGCCGGCCACGGACGAGGTCACCGCCGCCCCCAGGCCGAAGCACAACGAGGCCACCGCCAGGACGATCATCAGCCCGCCCTTGCGCAGGATGAAGGACTGGTCGGCGTTTGCGATGCCCACGTCCACAATGTCGCTCATGACCAAGGGGATCAGCAGCTCGAAGACGGCCTCCATGGCGCTGCACGCCACGCCCGCAGCAATCCACGGGGCGTAGGGCCGGGCGTGGGGCCAGAGTTGTTTCATCATGTCTCGGACTCCTCCTTGAGATTTTCGATGACGCGGTCCAGCAGGGCGCACAGGGTCTCCCGCTCCTCCTGGGTAAAGCCCCGGACCATGGCCCCCTCTACATCCAGGAAGCTCTGCTGGAAGAGGGCCTGCTGTTCCGCCCCCTTGTCCGTCAGGGTGATGAGCCTCCGCCGGGCGTCTCTGCCGCTGACGGAGCGGCGGACCAGGCCCTTTTCCTCCATCCGGTCCAGCACGCCGTTGACAGTGGAGGGCTTCACCCGGAGGAACTCCGTCAGCTCATGCTGGGGGACTCGCCCGCCGTGCTGCTGAAGGTAGAGGAGCACGTGGGTCTGGGCCGGGGTCACGTCGTACCGGGAGACCCGGGCGTCCATGTTGGCCTTGGCCAGTTTGGCCGCCCAGCCCAGGGCAGGGCCCAGGCCCCGCACGCAGTCGCTCATAGGATCCGCCCCCTGTCTCTGTCCCCGGAGGGACAAGGTCGTTAGCATACTAAATGTTAGCGCGCTAAATATTAGCACAACCTAACAGCCCTGTCAAGGGCGAATTCTGGATAATTTTTGAACGATTTGTAAATATCAGGGAGCAAAATTTGTAGAATGTAAACAAAGTGTGAAGGTTGAAAGAAAGCCGTTGACAATTGGGGGACCTGCCGCTATGATAAACCCAACAAGCGGAAACCGCTTGCTGACCCCACCATTTTCCCTCTCCTTTCTCTATACCATACAGGAAAGCGGGCCGTCCGGAAGGGCGGTCCGCTTTCCGTCTGTCCGAACCCGGCTGCGGGGTTGGATCTCGTTTATCAATGGATATTTATCGAAAAACGATAAAAATTAATTGACAAACAAGATGGCCTGTGGTAGGATACGGAAAAAAGGAGGCGTGCCGCTATGAGCTTGACTATGATTTTGCTTCCCGCCGCCCTGGCGCTGGCCCTCTGGGGCGGCGTGATGGCCGTCAGCGGCCTCCGGCAGGGGAGCAAGCTGAAAATTTTCTCCGCCCTGGGGGCCTTTGCGCTGCTGGCGGCGGGCGGGACCGTGCTGATGGAATTCATCACGAGGCCGCTGTGAGAGGGGGAAGGACGATGGAAAAAATCCCGGTGCAGAAAATTGCCAGGGTACTTTATGTGCTGGTGCTGGTTGCCCTGGTGTGCAATATCATTGCCCTGGTGGAGGTTCCGCTTTTTGTCTTGTCTGGAAACCGGATACCGAACATCATGCGCGTCTATTCGGACGACGCCCTTTTGGTGGGAGAGGACCACATGGTTCTGGCTTTCTTGATCGGGGGCGCGGCGCTCTGGAAGGAGGGCTGGTGGAGTTTTTCCGATACCTACCAGATTGTGCTGTCCTGCTTTCTCCTCTTCTCCGGCTGCTGCACCGCCGTCATCCTGTGGCAGGTCCGCCGGGTTTTGAAAACCATCCTCCGAGGGGAGCCCTTCGCGCCCGAGAACGCTGTCAGTCTGCGGCGGGTCGCCGTTTTCTGCTTCCTCATCGCCGGGGCGGCCCTGGCCCGGGTGCTGTTCAGCGTGTGCTATTACCAGTCCCCCCGGCCCCTGGCCACCTACAACGCCCTCTTCGTCCCCATGTTCGCCATGGGGGGCCTACTGTGTCTCGTCATGTCCGCCCTCTTCCGCCAGGCGGCGGAGATCAAGGCGGAGAACGACCTGACCATTTGAGGGGGCGGCCATGATTGTTGTGAATTTAGACGTCATGATGGCGAAACGGAAAATGAGCCTCTCCCAGCTCTCGGAAAAGGTGGACATCACCCTGGCGAACCTGTCGGTGCTGAAAAACAACAAGGCCAAGGCGGTCCGCTTCTCCACCCTGGAGGCGGTCTGCGCCGCCCTGGACTGCCAGCCGGGGGATATTCTGGAGTACGCGCCTGACAAACCCGGCGGCACTGAGTAAGAAGAAACTGTCCGCGTGAGACGGACAGACGAATAGGAGAATTTCATATGGAGGAACTGAAAACTGCCCTTCCGGCGGAAGGGTCCATTGACTGCGCCCAAAAACGGAAATTGCCGGAGGAATCCATGGCCCGCTACCGGCGGAACCTGCTGCTGACCTTGGGGTTTTGTCTTCTCCTGGCGGACGGGCTGAACTGGCCCTGGGGCATGGGGAACACCGTGACGGTCTTCGCCTGGTATCTGCTGCTGGTCCTGGCCGTGGGCCCGGCGGAGCTGTTCCGCCGCCGGGAGAGCCGGACGCTACTGGGGGTGAACCTGGCCCTGGCGTCCACCTTCGCTCTGACCTCCAATCCGCTGTTCCGCTGGTGGAATTTCCTGGCCCTGGCGGCCCTGGTCCCCCTTCACGCCGTGTCAGGCCTGGGAAGCCGCCTCTGGTGGGACCCGAGGATGATCGGGGAGCGGTGCGGGCTGTTCTTCCAGGGGCTGTTTGGGAATTTGTGGGCCTGCTTCGCGGCGGCGGCTCCCGAGAGGCGGAAGGCGAAGAAAAAGGAGGGGGACGGCCGGACGCTGGCCGTGGTCTTGGGGACCTGCGGGGCTGTGGCCCTGGTGTCCTTCCTGATTCCCATACTGGCCTCGGCGGACGCCCTGTTCGCCGCGTCCCTGGAGCGGCTGAACTGGTGGAGCCTCCTCTTCCGCCTCCAGATCTCCGACTTGGGCGGCGTGCTCCAGCGGCTCTTCTGGGCCCTGGTATTCACGCCCTTTGTGTTCAGTCTACTGTACGCCATGGCCCACCCTAAGCTGCTGTGCCCAACCGAGGAGAAGAAGGGCTTCCAGGCGGACGCCCTGGGCTTCGTGCTGACCCTGGCGGCGGTGGACGGGCTGTATCTGGCCTTCCTGGCGGTGCAGTCCGCCGGGCTCTTCGGCGGGCCGGAGTACGTGGAGCGCCTGGGGGTGAGCTACGCGGAGTGGGCGCGGAGCGGCTTCTTCCAGATGGTGGGGGTGACGGTTTTGAACCTGAGCCTGACGCTGGCGGCGCTGGGCCTTTCCCGGCGGGAGGGGCGGGCCTGGAGGGCCCTGCGGGGGCTGTGCGCCGCTCTGGCGGGAGAGAGCCTGGTCCTGCTGGCCTCCGCCGCCTGGAGGATGACGCTGTATGTGTCTGCCTATGGCCTGAGCTTCAAGCGGGTGATGACCTATTGGGGCATGGTGATGATGGCCCTGTTCCTCCTGGCGGGGCTGTGGAAAGCCTTGAGGCCGGATTTCCGGTTCTGCAAGTGGGCTTTTCCGGTGGCCCTGGCGGGGTGGCTCGTCATCAACTGCGTGCCGGTGGACTATCTGGTGGCGAAAAATCAGGTGGATCGGTATCTCAGCGGAGAGAGTCCGGTGGTCAGTGTGCAGTACTTGTTGTATAGCCTGTCCTACGACACTCTCTCCCAGCTGGAGCGGTTGGACGGGGAACGGCCGGTTTCCGACTATACCGGAAATCCGAATTGGAGACAGGGCGAGGCCCTGGCGGAGGCCCTGCGGGGGAGGCGGCTGGACGCCCAGTGGGCGTGCGCCGACTGGCGGAGCTGGAATCTTTCTGCCTGCCTGGCGGAGGGGCGAGAATCGTAACGGCCCTGTTTGGTCGGAAAGGAGGAGAGCTGCGAGAGGGACCCATCAGGGGAACCCTGATAAAGAAGTTTTCCTGACGGGAGACAGCCGCATGATGCGAGAGCGTCAAGCGGTTGTCTCTTTTTCGTACTTGCTGTACTCCGGAGACAAGTTGATCTCCCCAATAAACGTATAATGCACATCGATCCGCTGTACCCGGTGTCCGCTGGACTTGTCCGGGGTATGAACGACCACCTTCTCCACAAACTCCCGCAGGATTGCCGGGGTCAGTTTGGTGGGCTCGGTGTACTTCTTCACGATTTTCAGAAAGCTCTGAACATTGACGGCCTGGATTTCGGCGGCGTCCACGATGGCCCGGAGGTTTCCAACAGACTGCTTCAAGTCCGCCTGTTCCTTCTCATAGCCCTCGAACAGCTTCGCAAACCGTTCTGCGTTCAGCTTCCCCTTAACATGGTCCTCATAGAGCCTCTGGATAATGACGTCCAGTTCATTGATCCGCCGCTCCTGCTTTTCCAGGGTGCGCTTGGCCTGTTCCTGCTCCGCCCGCTGTACGGCGGTCTTGTTCTCCATGACACGCCGTACAAACTTGTCCTCGTCCTCCTGGGCATAGGCCACTACTCTTTGTAGATTTTGGAGGACCAGCCGCTCCAGGACCACGGCCCGGATATAGTGTGCAGAGCAACCTTTCTTCCCCCCGGTAAGTAGAACAGGTATCCCCAAAAATGAGCCTTGCTTACATCACCGCCGTATGGTATGGCGGCGACACGGAAAACGTGGAGGTTGCCGCGCAGTATTGCCGGGCGGTTTACGATGCGGGCTTTGCCCCTATCTGCCCGGCCCTGTTCCTGCCCCTTTTCCTCAATGACGCGGTTCCCGAGGAGCACAAGAGCAGCATCGACATTGGCCGCGACCTGCTCCGCCGCTCCCGGGTGCTGGTGGTGTGCGGGCATACCGTCACCGAGTCCATGAAGAACGACATCGCTGTGGCCCAGCGGCTGGGCATCACCGCCACCACCCTTGAGGGCATTTTGACCGTCAAGGGCCAGGGCCGCCGCTGACGTGGCCGCACTGTTCGAGGCGCACGTTTCCAACCTCGGAAAATACAACGAGGGAGTGCTGGCCGGGGAGCCGCTCTCGTTCCCCACCAGCCCTCAGGCGGTGCAGGCGCTCCTAAAAGAGCTCGGCGTGGACGGCATACGCTACGAGGAAATCTTCATCGCCAGCTATGACTTCGGCGGCATCCTGCCGGAGCTTTTGGATTGTCTAGGTGAGTATGAAAGTCTGGACGAGCTGAACCATCTGGCCTGCCTGCTCTCGGAAATGGCCCCGGACGATTTTGAGAAATTCGGCGCGGCCCTCAGCATGGGGGCGCATACCTTCCACTTGGCGGATGTTATCAACCTTGCGGAAAATCTGGACTGTTTTGAATTTTACCCGGATATTGAAAGCGAGGACGATTTAGGCCGCTACTATGCGGAGGACTTGCCGATCCCCGCCGAACTGAAAGACTAATCATATGTGTTGTGGCCGCCTTTAAGCGGCATCCTGAAGCTGCTCAGGAGAAGAGCGAGGAGCAGGACAGTGAAGATTCTTTGAGAATACCAGATTATGTGTATGTCTTTTAGGGAACTTCTGAACAACCCCACCTAATCTGAACAAATTGAATGAGCCTCGTTTTTCAAACTATTTTTCGAAAAACGAGGCCCCTTTTTGCCCAACCTATTGCTATATCTAGGTTTCAGGAATTCCGCAGTCGGATTTCATTATAAAAGCAAATATACTCTTCAACACTCTTTCGTGGGTACCGGCATTTTTCGGGAACTCTCCATTCCACAATTTTGCAGGAAAAGGCTTCAATGAACATGCAGAGATAGACCCAATAGCTTTTCG
Organism: uncultured Oscillibacter sp.; assembly: GCA_947244595.1. GTDB lineage: Bacteria > Bacillota > Clostridia > Oscillospirales > Oscillospiraceae > Oscillibacter. The sequence continues at coordinate 29,446 of CAMXKT010000004.1, forward strand.
CATCCCTGCCGCAAAGCGCCGACCAGAACCCGGGGCCCTCAGTCCTCTCCCGGGGGCAGCAGGCCCTCGGCCTCCAGCGCTCGGGTCAGGTCCTCTCGGAAGAGCTCCGAGCCGGGGGCGCAGTCGTTCTCCATGATAGAAAACAGGAAGGTCCGGCTTCCGTCCTCGTCCAGCTCGAAGTACAGGTAGTCGCAGCCCGGGTAGCCGATCATGCACCAGCCGTCCTCGCCCATGTAGGACCCGCCGGCCAGCATGACCCGGCCCGGGGTGGTGGTATGGGTCTCGTAGTCGACGTTCCAGATCTCCACCCGGAGCCCCCTCACGGTCTCGTACCAGGGCCCGCCGATGCCGGTGACCCGCCAGTCGTCCCAGACCACGTTCTCGGGGCCGGCGTTTCCCTCGTCGTAGCGCCCGGAGCCGTCCCAGCCGTAGCCGCTGGCCTTCAGATCCTGGAGGCTGGTGTCCGCCAGCAGGGCCGCCTGCCGCACCACTTCCTGGGGCAGGGCCTCCAGGCCGTTGGCAACGCGGTTGGTGTACCCGCTTTCGTCCTTGTAGACCAGGAGGTTTTCCCCGTCGAAGAACAGGGTCCGGAAGGCGCTGACCGTCACGTCGGTTCCCTCCAAGGGGACCTCTATGGAGAAGGACAGGGAACGGCTCTCCGGGTCCCAGAGACCGCAGTTCAGATACCCGGACTCAGGCCAGGCCTGGTGGAGCAGCTCCGCCGCGTCCGCCGCGTAGAGGACCCCGTCACGCTGGAAGAAGAGCTGGGACCCGCCGTAAGAGGAGGCAACCTCCAGGACGCCGTCCCCGTCCAGGTCCAGTGTCTGGGCGTCTCCCAGGGCCCGAAGGAGCAGGGAGGGGGCGTCGTGGTCGTCGAAGGCGTAGTAATCGGTGATGGTGCCGTAATGATTTTCACCAAACTGTCCGAAGTAGCAGAGCATGACGCCGCTCCGGCCGAAGAGATGGGTAAAGACCTCCGCGCTGTCCTCCGCCGTCCAGCCAGCGGAGTATTCGGCGGGAATGGTCAAAAAGCAGTCCCGCTCCGTCTCCGAGACCACCACGGAGGCCTGGACGCTGCCGTCGGCGGAGCGGTAGACCTCCACCTCAAAGCCCTCGCCGCTGAACTCGTCCGGCTCAAAGCGGGTCCGGTACAGGGATTCCGCCACGTCATCGGCGCGCCTCTCCACCGTCACCGTCTCCGGCTCATAGGGGGCAAGGCCGTCCAGGGGGATGACCAGCTCCGGGTCCCAGGCGGGGTATGCCGTAGGGCTGGCGGGCAGTCCGCCGGACCACGCCAAAAACCAGTTGCTCAGGAAGCGGCAGCCGCCGTCCTCCCGGGGCTCCAAGGTCACACAGACAGGTCCAAAGGAACGGGTGCTCATCTCTCCGCCGTCGCTGACGAGGACCGGGAAGCTCTCGCCCTCGTAGTACAGGAGAACCTTCCCGTCCTTCCGCTCCCCGGAGGTGAAAGTCACCTGGCCGGGATAGTTTGTATCGCTGTGGAAGCTGTAATAAGCGTCGTATTCCTTCAGGTAGGTAAATAAGTCCAGCCCCCTTTTGTCCGTCTCGTCCAGGCTGAGGCCCACATACTCCCGCAGAACCGCGTCCATCTCGGAGGCGGGGCACTTGATGAGGTCCAGCTCCAGGTCCTGGCCGTACAAAACCGCGTCCGCCACGGCCTGCCGCTCCGCCTCCGTGACCTCCATAGGCTCCCCCGTGCCGTTGTAGAAGAGCTGGAAGAGGTCGATCTGCTTGTAATCCTTAGGGGCCTCCACGGCCAGGAATAGGAGCTGGTTACGGATGTTGAAGCCCTCGCCGTTGAAAACCTCGGTGTTGAACCGCTCCAGCTCCTCCGCCGTCAGGGGGCCGTCCGCTTTCGAGGTCTCCGGCCTGGCGAAGGAACAGGCGCACACCAGCGCCGCCAGCGCGGCGGACAGCACCGCCGCCCAGAGCCAGCGCTTCGGAGCCCGGGCAATACGCCCCACCCGCTCCCGGAGGTTCCGCTTAGTCCCGGTCATGGTGGTAGCACAGCGCAGCAGGTCTCCGGGCCCGGACTTGGCGGTGACCAGAGCCAGCAGGGTGCCGCCGTAGGCCCGGCGCTCGCCGTCGCCCAAGATCTTTAATGTCCCCTCGTCGCAGGCCAGCTCCGCGTCCCGGCGGCTGAGGACCGCCGCCAGCCACACCAGGGGATTCCACCAGTGGACCGCCAGGGCCGCGCACCGCAGCGGGGCCCAGATGTGGTCGCCGTGGCGGTAATGCGTGGCCTCGTGAGCCAGCACATGTCGAAGGACCACCGGATCCGCCGCGGCTTCCGGGGTGACGTACACCGCCGGGCGGAGCACGCCAAACAGGCAGGGAGAGGGCAGCCCTGGGGCCGTATAGACCCGCAGAGGGCAGTCCGCCGCCAGCGGGGCCCGGACCCGCCGCAGCCGGCCGGCAAAGCGCGCGTTGGAGACCAGGAACGCCGCCGCCATGGCCGTCGAGCCCGCCAGCCAGACGCCGCCCAGCGCCGCCCACCAGTCCAGGGTCCGGCGGGTGGCGGAGGGTCCGGAAGCGGCTTCCGCTCCGCCGGGGACGGGGGTCCCCTCCTTCGGGACGGGGAGCGTTTTCTCCGCCTCCGGGTGCCGCCGGGGCGCGGGGAGGGTCTGCACCGTGAGGGCCTCCGGAAGCACCCGAGGCACTTCCACGGGAGCGGCGTAGAGCTGCCCCGGCGCCAGCAGCCGCGCCAGGACAGCCAGCCACAGGGCGTACCGCAGCCGGGCGCCGATCCGCCGCCCGAACGCCGCCCGGAGAAGGAGCACCGCGGCGGTCAGCGCCGAGGCCGACAGCGCCCAGTTCAGCAAAAGCGCCCTCATTGCGCGCCGCCCTTCTCCGCCTGGTCCAGAATGGCCCGGAGCTCCGCGATCTCCCCGGCGGACAGCTCCTGCCGCTGGGCCATGGCGCTCATCATCATCCCCACGCTGCCCCGGTATACCCGGTCCAGAAAGCTCCGGGTCTCGGCCACCTCCGCCTGCTCCCGGTCCACAAGGGGAACGTACGCCTTTCCCCGGCCCGCCTGCTCACAGCGGATCAGACCCTTGTCCTCCATGCGGTGGAGGGTGGTGATGGTGGTGCTCCGGTGCCAGCCCACCGTCTTTTCCAGCTCGCCGACAATCTGCATGACCGTCCGGGGACTGCGCTCCCACAGGCAGCCCAGGACGTTCCACTCGCTGGGCGTCAGTTTTACACGGTCCATATTTGCCTCCTTGTCTACATTGTAGACATAGTTTATCACGGAAAGTCTACATTGTCAACAAAATCCTCACGCCCGCCCCGGAGAAAACCTCACCCGCCGCCGCGCCTTCCATTATTTTTCAAGGAGGCCCCGGCAGATTTCATAAACTGTTCACCATTTTCCCAAGCCCTTCCTGTATATTATAAATATGCACCCAACCCCACTATGACCCAGGCGGGTCAGCCCGCCTGCCCATCAGAAATGAGGCTTCATTGTGAATATCGCTTACCTTCTGACGCCCAAGCACCGCGTCGCCTACCTGTTCGACGACAACACCATGCGCCAGGGTCTGGAAAAGCTCCGGCACCACGGCCGCAGCGCCGTTCCCGTCATCAACCGCAGGGGCCAGTACGTGGGCACCGTCAGCGAGGGGGATTTCCTTTGGCGGCTCCTGCCCGACGAAAGCGCTCCCTGCCCCTGCTCCGTGAAAGAGCTGGAGCGGCTCCACGTCCGGGACATTCTCCGGGAAAATCCCTCCGTCCGCATCACCGCTTCCGTGGACGAGCTGCTGGACACCATCGTCCGCCAGAACTTCGTCCCCGTGGTGGACGATCTGAACAGCTTCATCGGCATCGTCACCCGGCAGGACATCATCCGCTGTCTCGCCGAGGAGAAGGAGGCCGCTCCGGCCCTCCGAAAGATTGTGTAAGCCCTCCAGTAAGGGCCGCTCCAGAAGGAGCGGCCCTTGCCGATAGCCTTTGAGACCGGGCGGCACGCCCCGCCTCAGAGCATCCTTCCCGTTGGAAAACTTCACGGCCGTATAGAAAAAGAGGTGCTTATGGAAAAGATGGATCTTCAAAAATGCCGGGACTGGTACGATCAAAACCGGGACCAATACGCGGGGTTGGTGACCACCCTGGAAAAGCTCATGGAAACGCTCCTGAAGGAGAACCATATCCCCTATCACAGCGTCGGCGGGCGGGTGAAAGCCCGGGACAGCTTCCTCCAAAAATTCGAGCAAGGACCTTACAAAAGTCCCCTGGATATCACGGATATCGCGGGACTCCGCGTCATCACCCATACGACCGCCGAGGTAGCTCAGGTCCGCGGTCTGATTGAGCGGGAATTCACCGTCGACCAGGAGAACTCCGGGGACAAGGCAGAGAAAATGGATGTGAATGAGGTGGGATACCTGTCCGTACACTACATCGTAACCCTCAGCCCTTCCCGGTCGGGCCTGTGCGAATACCGCCGGTTCAGCGGTCTTCGCTGTGAGATTCAGGTGCGGTCCCTGCTCCAGCACGCCTGGGCGGAGATCGAACATGACCGCAGCTACAAATTTGCCGGGGTGCTGCCGAAGGCGATGCAGCGGAAATTCTACCTGCTGGCCGGAACCCTGGAGCTGATGGATCAGGAGTTCTGCGCGCTGTCCCAGGAAATCGACCGCTATGGAGACCATGTGAAGGAACAGGCGGCCCAGGGCCGGCTTGACGGCATCGCCATCGACTCCACGTCCCTGCTGCAGTTCCTAGACGAGTTTTTCAGCGAATGCGATACAGAGGCACTCACCAAACATTTTCAGTCAAGCGGCGATAAGGTCATCGAGGAGCTTTCCAGCTTCGGCGTCAAAACGCTTCAGGAGCTCAAGGACCTGCTTAGCCAGAAAACGCCGGAAGAATGGGCGTCGCTGGTTCCCACTTACATTGGAATCATCCGGTACGCGATGATGTTAAAGGACGCCGAAACCTATTTTAAGTCCGCCTGGAAAAATCATTGGGGGGCAGGATCGGACGATTTTGACCAGTTTCAAAAAGCAGGCATCGATACGCAAGTGGTGGAAAAATATGTAGGGCCTCCTCTTTGATTCTTGACGATACATATGGTTTCACGATACCGGAAGCGGCCCCGCCCGCTTCCGGTATCCATTTTTCCGGTTTTTCCCTTTTTTCAAGCCTTTGATTTTTGCACAATATTCTCTGTCAAAAACAGTTGTCCTTTGTATAAAACACACGGCCTTTGGCAAGGGCGTCCGCAAACTTTCACAAAAACAGCCCGTCATGCAAGTATATTCATGTTAAGTTGCAGAAATTATTTACTACGCTAAAATGTACCCTTGTAAAATGCGGGATTTTATGGTATGATAAACGCATACTTGCAAGAGTTGATGCCAACCCTCGCAAAATCCAATCCTGAAAAGAGGAAGAACGATGAAAAAGAAATTCTCTCTGCTGATGGCCGTTCTCATGCTGGCCATGCTCCTCTCCGCCTGCGGCGGCGATAAAACCGACGGCAGCGTCGGCGGCGAAGGCGGCGGAAGCTCCGCCCCGGCGGACAGCTCCGCTCCCGCCGACACCTCCGCCCCCGCGGACTCCGGCGCCTCCGCCGTGGCTGAGGACACCAACACCGTGGCCGTGGGCGCCGTGGTCATCGCCCGGGACGACGTGCCCGAGGAGGACATCTACGCCCTGACCTCCGCCATCTTTGAAAACATCCCCACCATCACCGAGCAGCACGCCAAGGGCGGCGAGCTGGACTTGGATTTCGCCTCCTCCGTCACCTCCGTGCCCTACCACCCCGGCGCGGCCAAGTACTTCGCCGAGAAGGGCAAGGAAGTCGCGGCCGTGAAGGACGGCGCGGGCTCCGGGGACTCCAAGGCCCTGACCTTCGGCACCGGCGGCGAGTCCGGCACCTACTACGCCTTCGGCGGCGTGCTCTCCAGCTATATTTCCAATAGTACCAGCGTCTCCGTCACCGCCGTGACCTCCGGCGGCTCCAAGGCCAACATCGAGGACCTGGCCGCCGGGGACATCCAGCTGGGCTTCGTCCAGTCCGACGTGATGAGCTACGCCTACAACGGCGAGCGCCTGTTTGACGCCAAGGTGGAGAACTTCTCCGTGGTGGCCGCCCTCTATATGGAGCAGGTCCAGATCGTCACCACCAACCCCGACATCAAGTCCGTGGCGGACCTGGCGGGCAAGTCCGTCTCCATCGGCGACCGGGGCTCCGGCGTGTGGTTCAACGCCGTGGACGTGCTGGGCGCCTATGACATCGATCCCGACTCTGGCATCAGCCCGGTGTACCAGGGCTTCGGCGACAGCGCGGACAGCCTGAAGGATAAGAAAATCGACGCGGCTTTCGTGGTGGCGGGCGCTCCCACCACCGCCATCGTGGACCTGGCCACCAGCGGCCCCGTGTACCTGGTCAGCCTGGATCAGGAGCACACCGACGCCCTGCTGGAGTCCTCCCCCTACTACAGCGCCTACACCATCCCCGCCGGGACCTATTGATTTTAAACCCGAGCCGGCTTTGGCAAGGGCCGCTTTAAGCGGCCCTTGCCGCATTGAAAGGACAGCTCTTTCCCGCCGTCCCTTCAATACGGCAAGGGCCTTACTCTATTTTATAAGGAGGCGTCGCCAATGAGCGAGAAAGACAAGAAGAACCTTCCCGACGTGGAAATCGGCACCGCGGCGGACATGGAAGAGGTCATGCGAAAGTACGATCGGGAGTCCGCCACCCGCATCTGGGAGGGGAAGCCCAAGCTGGTCGTGGGCGTGGTCATGGCCCTGTTCTCCCTGTACTGCATCTGGATGACCCTGCGCTGCACCTGGGACCTGCCCATCCGGCTGACCTCCTTCCTGGGGCTCATCACCATCATGGGCTATCTCACTTACCCCGCCCGGAAGGACCACGTGAAGCCCAACTCCATGCCCTGGTACGACGTGGTCCTGATGCTGCTGGGAGCGGGCTCCTTCTTCTACTACTGCGTCAACTACAACTCCCTGGTCATGGTCATCACCAGCGCCGCCAAAATTAACCCGGCCAGCGAAAACGCCATTCCCAACGCCTGGTTCTATCTGGCCATCGGCGTGGTGGCCATCCTGGTGCTGGCGGAGCTCTGCCGCCGCTGCGTGGGGCTTCCCATCCTCTGCGTGGTGGGCGCGCTGCTGATCTACACCTTCGCCAGCGGCCAGAACCTGGCCCGGGTCATCTATACCCTGTTCTACGGCACCTCCGGCGTCATGGCCACGCCCATTCAGGTCTGCGCCAAGTTTATCGCCGTGTTCATCATCTTCGGCGCGTTCCTGGAGCGGACGGGCATCTCCAATTTCTTCATTGACCTCGCTAACTCCCTGGCAGGCAGCACCTCCGGCGGCCCGGCCAAGGTGGCGGTCATCTCCTCCGCCCTGTGCGGCATGGTGTCCGGCTCGTCTGTTGGAAACACCGTCACCACCGGCTCCGTCACCATTCCCATGATGAAGCGGACCGGCTACCAGGGCGAGTTTGCCGGGGCGGTGGAGGCGGCGGCCTCCACCGGCGGGCAGATCATGCCCCCCATCATGGGCGCGGCAGCCTTCCTCATGGCGGAGTATATGGACACCACCTACGCCAACGTAGCGGTGAAGGCCATCCTCCCCGCCCTGCTGTACTTCACCGGCATCTTCCTGGCCGTCCATCTGGAGGCCCGGCGGCTGGACCTGAAGGGCGTGCCCCGGGACCAGCTCCCCAAGTTCGGCATCCTGATCCGCAGCATTTACCTGCTCCTGCCCTTGGTGGTGCTGGTGTGGATGGTCTCCACCAACACCCGGACTCTCCAGTTCTCCGCCTCCATCGCCATTCTGCTGGCCATCGTGGTGAGCCTGCCTCACATCTTCCTGGACAGCCGGACCCAGCACGCCGAGGGCGGCGTGGTCCACTTCGTAAAGGACACCGCGACCATGATTGTCAGCTCCCTGGAGGCCGGTGGCCGGAGCTGCATCACCGTGGCCGTGGCCTGCTCCATGGCGGGCATGGTGGCCGGGTGCATCACTGTGACGGGCCTGGCCTCCAAGCTCATCAACGGAGTCATCAACATCAGCAATATGATCCCCTATCCGCCCGTCTCTATGTTCATCGCCCTGTTCCTGACCATGCTGTGCTGCATTGTGCTGGGCATGGGCGTGCCCACCACGGCCAACTACTGCATCATGGCTTCCACCTGCGCCCCCATTCTGATTCAGCTGGGCATCGGCAAGATCCCCGCCCACTTCTTCGTGTTCTATTTCGGCATCGTGGCGGACATTACGCCCCCCGTGGCTCTGGCGGCCTACGCGGGCAGCGCCATCGCCAAATCGGACCCCATGAAAACCGGCGTCAACGCCACAAAGCTGGCTATCGCGGCGTTCATCGTCCCCTATATCTTCGCCTACAGCCCGGCGATGCTCTTTGTCAACGATCCCAGCGTGTTCGAGGTGGTGCAGATCGTCATCAGCGCCCTCCTGGGCATCTTCGGCGTGGCCGCCGCCCTGAACGGCTTCCTGTTCCGGCCCATTCCCAAGTGGATGCGCCTGGCCCTGGTGGTCGCGGGCCTGGCTATGATGGTCCCCGGCTCCGCAACGGACGTGGTGGGCCTCGTCGCCCTGGCGGCTATGGTATTCTATCAGAAGGCCATGGCTAAAAAAGGTCCCGCAAGAGCCTGAATCCCCAGAAAACCGCCCCGCTTCGGGGCGGTTTTTTCCTGGCGGGGCTGCTTGACGGAAATCCCCGCCTCCGCTTCCATATTTTTGTGCAGGTTTTTCGGAAACCCTTCCAGCCCTTCATCCGTCTACCTTATAAGGGGACTGTACCCAGAGCTTCAGAAAATCTTAAGAAATCTGTAACCGTTTTGTTGTTGTTTTCCCTGGCAAACTGTTCTAGTATCAATGATACAGTTTTGATGCAGGACCCTGTTACCCTGTCCCTGTGCCATCGCGGCGCCTCCCGGAGGGGCCGCCGTCTCGGAAATTCTATCCGGCCATTGAAGGAGAAAGCCTATGTCAGAAGTCATGGATCGCGAACAGCAGACCGGGACCGCCCAGGCGGCCCCCGAGGCGGCCCCGCCCCCCGCGCCTGAGGCGGCTGCGCCCGCCCCGGAAAAAACCTCCCTCTGGAAGAAGTGGAAGGGCGTGCCCCGGAAAAAGCGCCGGAAAATCGTCCGGTGGTTTATCATCCTCCTGGTCCTCATTGCCATCGGTCTGGGGGTTTGGAAGTTCCTGTCCGCCAAGAAGGGCGGGGACGAGACCGAGGTCCTCACCGACGTGGTACAGTACAACTCCATCACCTCCACGGTAGAGGGAAGCGGACTGACCAAGGCCAAGGACAGTGAGACCATCACCATTGCCACCACGGGAACAGTGTCCGAGGTCTATGTCAACGAGGGCGACACGGTGGAGCCGGGAACGCCCCTCTTCGTCATCGACTCCGACGCCGCCCGCACCGCCGTGGACAAGGCCCGGCAGGACGTGCTGGGCCGGGAGAAGCAGCTCAACGCCCTCTTGAAGGACGTGGCGGGCCTCAACCTGGCGGCGGGCTACTCCGGCAAGCTGATGGAGGTGGTGGACCTGAACCCTGGGGACACCATCAGCAAGGAACAAAAGCTGGCCGTACTGGCGGACGACACCCGTCTGCGGCTCACCCAGTACTATAGCTACGCTTACGAGGGCATGATCTACCAGGGCCAGAGCATGGACGTATCCATCCCCGCCCTGATGAGCTCCCTCCCCGGCACGGTGGAGGCGGTCCACATGGTCAGCCGCATCACCCCGGAGGGAACCAAGCTCTTCTCCGCCGACATCCTGGTGGACAACGAGGGAGCCCTCACCGCCGAGATGGCGGCCTCCGCCACGGTGACCACGCCGGAAGGCGAGACCGTCTATCCCTACGAGCCCGGCAAGCTGGAGTACTTCCGCACCGGCGATCTGAAATCCACCGTCAACGGCACCGTCCTCTCCAGCTCCCTGGTGGACTTCCTCCAGGTCAGCGCTGGCCAGGTGCTGGTCCGGGTAGACGGCGAGGACAGCGAGGCCGAGATCTTCTCCGCCCAGCAGAGCCTGGAGGAGGCCCAGAAGACCTTGGAGACCGCCGAAAAGAACCTGGCCAACTGCTCCGCCGTGGCCTCCATCGCGGGCAAGGTCATCGGCCTCACCATGAAGCCGGGAGACGAGATCGCCGCCAACACCACGGTGGTAACCATCTCGGACACCTCCTCCCTGATCGTCAACGCCACGGTGGACGAGCGGAACGTCAGCGCCGTTCAGGCGGGGACCATGGTGGAGCTGGACCAGTGGGGCACTCCGGCACAGGGCTGCGTGGAAAGCGTCAGCCTCTCCAGCACCATCAACAACGGTGTGGCAACCTACCCCATGGTGATCTCGGTGGACAATATGGAGGAAACCCTCCAGGTCAACAGCTACATCAACTACAAACTGACGGCCAGCGAAAACGACAACTGCCTGGTCCTGCCCCTCCAGTCCGTCCGCACCGTCTCCACCGAGGAGGGCGAGACCCTGACGGTGGTCTACGTCAAGGGCGACCGTCCGGAAAACACGGTGGAGGGCATCATGGCCGACGAGACCATCCCCGAGGGCTTCTGGCCCGTGGCCGTGGAGATCGGCATCTCCGACAATTACAACGTGGAAATCAAGTCCGGCGTGGAGGAAGGCACCGAGGTCTTTACCCAGATCCAGACGGCCAACCCTTGGGGTTACTGATATGGCGAGTCTGATTGAGTTAAAGGACATCTACAAGATCTACGGCGAGGGTCTTGAGAGCGAGGTCCGGGCCCTGGACGGGGTGACGCTCACCATCGAAAAGGGCGAGTTCGTCGCCGTGGTGGGCCAGTCCGGCTCCGGCAAGTCCACCATGATGAACGTGCTGGGTTGCCTGGACATCCCCACCCGGGGGGACTACCTTCTGGAGGGCACTGACGTTAAGGAGCTGACGGACAAGGAGCTCAGCCGTATCCGCAACAAGGAAATTGGCTTCATCTTCCAGCAGTACAACCTCATCCAGTCCCTGACGGTGCTGGAAAACGTGGAGCTGCCCCTGATCTACCAGGGCATCAACGCCGACGACCGCTACGACATGGCCCTGGAGGCCCTGGAGCGGGTGGGCCTCAGTAAGCGCGTCAAGCACAAGCCCACGGAGATGTCCGGCGGCCAGCAGCAGCGGGTGGCCATCGCCCGGGCCATCGCCACCAAGCCCCCCATCATCATGGCCGACGAGCCCACGGGCGCCCTGGACTCCCGGACGGGCCACGAGGTGCTGGAGTTCCTCCAGCAGCTGAACCGGGAGGGCACCACGGTCATCCTGATCACCCACGACAACGGCATCGCCGCCACGGCCCGCCGGGTGGTCCGCCTGACGGACGGAAAAATCGTGGAGGACAAGGAACAGGAGGTGGACTGGCTTTGAACATCCGGCAGGCAGTGAAAATGGCCTGGAAATCCATCATCGGCAAAAAGGGCCGGTCCATGCTGACCATGCTGGGCGTCATCATCGGCATCGCGGCGGTGATGACCATCGTCTCGGTGATGAGCGGCTACGCGGCCAAAACCATGGAACAGTTCTCCGCCATGGGCAGCAACAAAATCACGGTGGATATCTACAGCTACTTCTACGAAGTGGACGAAAACGGAAACGCGGTCAGCTCGGGCCGGGACTATTTCCCGGACCTGTACGCCTACTGCAAGTCCATCCCCCAGTACATCGTCGGCGTAACGCCCCAGGCCTACGCCAGCGTCAACGTGGTCTACGGGACCAAAAACTCCGCTAACTTTGAATGGGACTGGGAAACCCAGACCGGCCAGAGGTCCCCCGACGTCTACTATGTCTCCAACCAGTACAGCGCCTGCAACAACCTGACCATTACCAAGGGCCGGGACCTCAGCGAGCTGGACATTGAGCGGTACAACCAGGTCTGCGTCATGGGCTCCCAGGCGGCGGAGGCGTTCTTTGACTCTGCGGACCCAGTGGGCAAGATCCTCCAGCTCAACGGGCAGAGCTTCGAGGTGGTGGGGGTCTACGCCCCCCGTATCACCGGAAGCGACGCCCAGAGCAGCTTCATCGACAACATCATCGTCCTGCCCTACACCGCTCGGCGGCTTCTGGGCGGGGAGAACATCTCCAGCTTCATCGTCAAGGCCAAGGACGGCGTCTCCACCACGGAGGTGGCCACCCGCATCCGGGGCTTTTTGAAGGGCCTGGTGGACCCCTCTATGGGGGACACCTGGGTGCAGCCCGACGACCGCTGGCAGCAGAGCATGAACGAGCAGATGGGCATGATCTCCCTGGTGCTGGGAGGCATCGCCGCCATCAGCCTGCTGGTGGGCGGCATCGGCATCATGAACATCATGCTGGTGACGGTGACGGAGCGGACGAGAGAGATCGGCATCCGCCGGGCCATCGGGGCCCAGCGGAGCAGCATCGTCACCCAGTTCCTGATCGAGGCGGCCATGCTCTGCGGCATCGGCGGCGTCATCGGCATTTTGATCGGCACCCTGGGCTGTTACGTGGCGGGAAATCTGCTGTTCCACATGACCATCTACCCCTCCGCCGCCGTGACGGCGGGGGCCCTGGGGTTCTCAGTGCTGCTGGGCCTTATCTTCGGCAGCTACCCGGCCATTAAGGCATCCAAGCTCCAGCCCGTGGAAGCCCTGCGGGCAGAGTAATAGGAGGAAGACTATGAAAAAACGCGTTTTGTCCCTGCTGCTGGTACTGGCGGCGGCGGCCTCCCTGCTGGTCCTGCCCGCCCAGGCCGCGCCGCCTGCCAACCGCTTCTACGACTTGGGGGGCGACGCCTACGCGTCTGTTGAGTCCCTGCGGCTCATGGGCGTGATGGACGGCTTTTCCGACGGGAACTTCCGTCCCAACGGTCAGCTCACCCGGGCCCAGTTCTGCAAGATGGTGGTCTGCGCCCTGAACGCCGAAGACGAGCTGGGCCTCTACCGCACCGTCACCGTCTACCCGGACGTGAAACCCTCCCACTGGGCGGCGGCCTACATCAACATGGCCTCCAAGGGGAAGAAGGCCATCTCCGGCTTCTCAGACGGCAAGTTCTACCCGGACCGCACCGTCACCCTGGGCCAGGCGGCCACCATCCTGCTCCGGGTCCTGGGATATAAGGACGAGAACATCGGCGGTGTGTGGCCGGACAGCTATCTGTCCTTCGCTGCCTCCATCGGCCTTACCGACGGCGTGGATATCTCTCGGGGCAACTCCCCTCTGAACCGGAGCGATGCCGCCATCCTCTTTAACAACCTCCTCCGGGCGGACGTCCAGGGGGAGAAGGGTTCCAGCGGCTTCTTGGCCTCCGCCGGGCTGACCACCGTGTCCGACATGGTGCTGGTGTCCTCCAACGCCCGGGGCCCCGACGGCAAAGAGACCGCCATGCTCTTCTCCGACGGCTCCATCTACCAGATGGCCGGGGACAAGGCCTCCAACGGCTCCCTCAACGGCCTGAAGGGCACGCTGGTGCTGGAGGGCCAGAAGGTCCGCACCTTCCTGCCCGACGCCCAGGGCGTCACCCGGGTCATCACCGTGGCCAAGGCGGAAGCCAACCAGATCACCGACCGTTCCGGCGCCAAATATCTCATCACCGGAAAGACCAAAGTTTACCGCAACGGCGCGGAGACCAGCTGGGACGAGGCCCGCTCCTGGGTGAATCCCGGCGCCTCCCTGACGCTGTATCTGGGCACCGCCGGAAACGTGGAATTCATCTTCATCGGCGGCGGCGACAGCTCCACCGAGGCCGTCGTCGTCTATGAAAAGAACTCCGTGAAGGGCTTCGACTCCCTGGCCGGAGGCGTGGGGGGCTACACGATCTATAAAAACGGCTGCCGGGCCAACGCCAAGGATATGCGGCCCTACGATGTGGCCACCTACGCCAGCTCTACCAACACCATTCGGGTCTGCGACACCCGGCTGACGGGCCGTTACGAGTCCTGCTCCCCCAGCCCCACGGAGCCTACGACTCTCACCCTCCTGGGCCACGACTTCGACGTACTGACCACGGCCCAGGCCACTTTGGCCAAGTTCCGTCCCGGCGACCAGATCACCCTTCTGCTGACGGAGGACAACAAGGTGGCCGGAGCGGTAAAAGCCGGTACTACCGGAGCCAACACCAACGCCATCGGAATCGCCACCTCTATCTCCGGCACCAGCGCCACGGTAAACCTGCTCTGCGGCATTGAGATCAAGGGCACCGTGTACCTGGGAGATCACCTGAACGACCAGCTGGCCCAGATCCGTCAGGAGGAGCTGGCCCAGATGCAAAACCGTCTGGTCCGGGTCACCTCCTCCGGAGGGAGCGGCTCCATCGGCCTGTCCCGCCTGGGCGGCGGCGTCTCCGGCGCGCTGGATCTGGAGAAACGGCGGCTGGGCGGCAGCAGCCTGGCGGAAACCGTCAGCGTCTTCCGCTACACCGCGGACGGCATCGAGACCCTCAGCCTGAACGACCTGGGGGCCGGACCCATCCCCAACGGAGAAATCAGCTACGCCCACACCAACTGGAACGGCCAGGTGGATATCATCGTCCTGGGAGATGTGAGCACCAGCTCGACGGTCTATGGCCGTACCTCCGTCAGCATGAACGAACAAGACGCCTCCTATATCTCCGTTTACAACGCCCTGGGATTGGTCGCCGGACCCTTCCGCAGCCGTTACGACATCGGCGGAGGCGTCTACGTGGAAGCCGTGAAATCCAACGACGGCACCGGCTTCTCCAGCCTGAAACGCCTCACCGCTCTGAAGGATGTTCCCAACACCGCCTGGAGCGGAGAGAGCGCCGTCACGGTGGACGGACGAAGCTACAGCATTCCCGTCACCGTCATGGCCTACAACAAGGACACCCTCTCCTGGATCTCCGCGGCCGACGGCAAAAGCGTCGTGGACATCGCCCACGCCTACGCCCAAAAATGCGACATGTACGCCAGCGAAGACGGCGTCATCCGAATCATCGAGGTGGGCGGAGACTTCCGCTGAGACCAATCAGCCAGAAGCGCCCGGACGCACTGCGTCCGGGCGCTTTTCCCATTCCCCCAGTCATTGCAACGGGCGGCGGTTTGTGTTACAATCTGGAAAACAGACGTACCCCCGCAAAAGAAAGGAGCGCTCCATGACCACCTCCCTGAAAGCCGTCACCCACGCCCAAAATATCCGCTACGACAAGGCCGCCGAGGCCCTGTATATCATCGACCAGAGCCTCCTGCCCAACGAGGAAAAGGAGCTCCGCCTCCGGACCGCCGGCGAAATGGTGGAGGCCATCCAAAAACTCCGGGTCCGGGGCGCCCCCGCCATCGGCATCTGCGCCGCCTATTGCCTCTATGTCCTGGCCCGGACCATTGAGGAGCCGGACCCCGCCGCCTTCCAAGCCCGGCTCCGGGAATACTCCGCCCAGCTCTGCGCCTCCCGCCCCACGGCGGTGAACCTCAGCTGGGCCCTGGGGGAGATGGAGAAAACCGCCGCCGCCCACTTAAGCGATCCGCGCCCCGTCCTGCTGGAGGCCCTGTACCAAAAGGCGGTGGACATCCATCAGGACGACATCGCCAAGTGCCGGGCCATCTCCGAGCACGGCCTGAGCCTCTTAAAGGAGGGGGACGGCGTCCTCACCCACTGCAACGCCGGACCCCTGGCCACCTCCCGCTACGGCACCGCCCAGGGGCCCTTCTTTCTGGCGGCGGAACGGGGCATGAACATCCGGGTCTTCGCCGACGAGACCCGCCCCCTGCTCCAGGGGGCCCGGCTCACCAGCTACGAGCTCCACCGGGCCGGGGTGGACGTCACCCTGATCTGCGACAACATGGCCTCCATGGTGATGAAAAACGGCTGGGTCCAGGCCTGCTTTGTGGGCTGCGACCGGATTGCCGCCAACGGGGACACGGCCAACAAAATCGGCACCAGCGGCGTGGCCGTCCTGGCGAAGCACTACGGGATTCCCGTCTACGTCCTGGGTCCCACCAGCACCATTGACATGGACTGCCCCGACGGAGCCCACATTCCCATCGAGCTCCGGGATCCGGAGGAGATCAAGACCCTCTGGTACGAGAAGCCCATGGTCCTGCCGGGGGTGAAGTGCTACAACCCCTCCTTCGACGTGACGGACCACTCCCTCATCTCCGGCATCGTCACGGAGAAGGGGATCTGCCGGGCCCCCTACACGGAGAGTCTGGCAGCCCTCTTCCACTGAGGGGAGGCGCTCCCCATGATCCAAATTTACGGCACCCTGGGGCCCGCCTGCTCTGACACCGAAACCCTGGCCCGGCTCTTTGAGGAGGGCATGACCGGCGTGCGGCTGAACCTCTCCCACGTGGGCCTCGACCGCGCGGCGGAGCAGATTGAGCGCCTCCACGCCGCCGCCCGGCGGTGCGGCGTCACGCCTCAGCTCCTCATCGACATGCAGGGCCCCGAGCTCCGAGTGGGCGCCCTCCCAGCCCCCCTGCCCCTGGAGGACGGGGCCGACCTCCGCCTGGGGACGGACGTCCCTCTGCCCCCCGCCGTCCTGCCCCACCTGGTTCCCGGCCAGGAAATCCTGCTGGACGACGGGAAGCTCCTCCTCCGGGTGACAGAGACTCTGCCGGACGGGGCCCTGGCCCGGGTGGAGCGGGGCGGCGTCCTCCGGAGCCGGAAAAGCGCCGCCCTCCCCGGCGTGGACGTCCATCTCCCCGCCATGACGGACAGCGACCGGGAAAACCTGCGTTTGGCCAGAGCTTACGGCGTCACCGGGGTCATGCAGCCCTTTGTCCGGGGCCGGGAGGACCTGGAGGCTGTCCGGGAAGTCCTGGACGGGGCGGGCGGGCAGGACATCCGCCTCTTCGCCAAGATTGAGAATCTGGACGGCGTGGAAAAACTCCCCGAGCTCATCCCTGCCGCCGACGAGATCGTCATCGCCCGGGGGGACCTGGGGAACGCCGGTCCCCTCTGGAAGCTCCCCGCCCTGCAAAAGCGCATCGCCGCCGCCTGCCGGGCGGCGGGGCGCCCCTTCATGGTGGTGACCCAGATGCTGGCCTCCATGGAGCAAAACCCCGTCCCCACCCGGGCGGAGGTCAGCGACATTTTCAACGCCGTGCTGGACGGGGCGGCCTCCGTCATGGTCACCGGAGAGACCGCCGTGGGAAAATACCCCGTGGAGGCCATGGGATATCTGGCCCGCACTGTCCGGGAGGCGGAACGGTATCTGGAAAAATGACAAACCTAGTGGGAAGCGCCCGGCTTTTTTTGCCGGGCGCTTCTTCATGTCAGTTCATACAGGGGCTTCCGCCGCTCATAGGGCTGGGCCCGATAGGTGACGGAGGAGATCTTCCGCCCCGACATCCCATACCTGGGATGCACGCCGAAGAGGTCGACGTACCGCTCCAGGTCGTCCCGCTCCTCCGCCATAGCCTCCAGCAGCAGCGCTGCCGCCCGGGCGTCATCAATGGCCCGGTGGCTGTTTACCGCCTCCAGCCGGTAGGCGGCGATGGCGTTCTCCAGCCTGTGGGGGTAGTCCCGCCGGTCCCGGTACACTGTCAGCGCGTCCAGAAACCGGGGCTTTTTCAGCACGCCCGCCAGCCCTTGGGGCTGGAGCAGGTAGAACAGGAAATTCAAGTCGAACTGGGCGTTGTAAGCCACGATCAGGGGCCGCTCCGCCCCCTCCAGCAGGTCCGCGAAGGCCCGGGCGGCCTCCTGGTCCCCCACGCCCTCGGCGGCTAGGCGCTCTTCCGTGATGCCGGTCAGGTCCGTGATGAAAGGGTCCAGCCGCCGCCCCTCCGGCAGGCGGACAAAGAGGTCCATCCCTTTGGTCTCCGCCCCCGCTTCCAGGGACACCGCGCCGATCTCGATGATGCGGTCTTTTCCAAAATCAATGCCGGTGGTCTCCGTGTCGAAGACCACGATCCGGTCAAACTGTTCCCAAAGTCTCACGCCGCGTCCTCCTCCAGCCAGCTTTCCCCTGTGGCGTAGTCGATGACCACCCCGGGCTGGACGTTGTAGGCGAAGATGTTGAAGCAGATTCCGTCCCCGGCGTCCTCCACGGAGTAGGCCTCCATCTGCACCCCCCGGGCCACCAGCTCCGCCCCCACGAACACCGGCGTCACCCGGTAGAGGACGTGGTTATCCGTCCGCTGGACGTAGTCCGCCACGTCGTTCTCAAAGGGCAGCATCCCCGTGACATTCAGATACCGGGTGCCGGTGATCAGATTTTGCTTGTTGGCGTTCTCCCCCGCCAGCTGGAAGCCGATCAGGTGACAGCGGTTGTAGAGGTACTTCCCGTCCACGCAGTCATACTTGGCGGAGACCCAGCCCGTGGGCTTCACGTTGCCGATAGCCTCCCGTTCCTCCGTGGGCATCAGCTCCGGGCAGATGTTGGCGTAGGCCGCGCCGCAGCGGCCCAGGTAGTCCAGCTCGCTGTAATTCTCAAAGACCTCCAGGGTCATTTCCTCCTTGGTGAAGCCCGGCTGGTTGTCCTCCAGCTCCACGTAGGCCGCGCCGCTCCACGCCGGAATGTCCTCCACGGACACCGGCTCCGGCTGCAGATACCACCGGACCGCCGCCGCCAACGCGCACAGGATCAGCAGCGCCACAAGCTGTTTCGCCGTCAGCTCCTGCCGGTGCCTTGACTTGCTCTTCGCCATATCCGTCCTCCTTCAGCCACAGAATTTCGACACACCAAATATAACATTTTTCGCCAGCTTTTTCAACCGATAATCCATTCGCCGCCGGACAAGCTGAATCCTGACAACACTCAGAAAACAGGAGGCGCTTATGCTCCAGCGTATACGAAACTTGATTCTCCTCATGCTCCCCGCCCTCTTCCTGGGGGCCATGCTCTGCTGGCAGGGAAATTCCCTCCCCGCCGCCGCCCCCGCCGTCATTCCGGCCTCCGCCGACAACTGGGGCCTTTCCTTCCCCAACGAGGGACAGTCCCCCGTGGGCAACGCCTCTGTGGAGGACCTGGCCCAGTACGACGCCTGGTTCCTGGGGGACACGTCCCAGAAGGTCATCTACCTGACCTTCGACTGCGGCTATGAGAACGGCTACACGGAAAAAATCCTGGATGCCCTGAAAAAACACAACGCCCCGGCGGCCTTCTTCGTGGTGGGCAACATGATCGAGACCGCCCCGGACATCGTCCGCCGCATGGCGGAGGAGGGCCACATCGTGGGCAACCACACCTATCACCACCCGGACATGTCCGCCATCTCGGATCAGGCGGCTTTCCAGAAGGAGCTGGACAGCCTGGCGGACCTCTACAAGGAGACCACCGGGAAGGAGCTCCCCCATTTCTACCGCCCGCCCCAGGGGAAGTACAGCCGGGAAAACCTGAAACAGGCCCAGGCTCTGGGCTATAAGACGGTGTTCTGGAGCCTGGCCTACGTGGATTGGTACACGGACAACCAGCCCACGGCGGAGCAGGCCTACGCCAAGCTGCTCCCCCGCATCCACGACGGGGCCATCGTGCTCCTGCACTCCACGTCCAAGACCAACGCGGACATCCTGGACGAGCTCCTCACCAAGTGGGAGGACATGGGCTACCGCTTCGCCTCCCTGGAGGAGCTGCCGGAGTAGGAGCGGACACGCAGGTCCGCCCCCGCATCCCCTTGCAACTCCTGGAAAGCTGGTATATAATGAGTCCAGCACGCCGCCCCGGCGGCGAAAACAGGAGGCGCGTTTTATGGATCTGACTATCACGGCCCTGCTGGACCTGTCCCACACTCTGGCGGGGGACTATCTGGCTCAATTTCAATACCCCTGGGAGGCCCTGGACGGCATCAAGGATTTCATTCTCACCCTGGGCCCCGCCCTGGATCCGGCGGAGTATGAGGAGCAGTCCCCCCACGTTTGGGTCCACAAGACCGCCTCGGTAGCTCCCACGGCCTTCCTGGGCGCGCCCTGCATCATCGGCCCGGACACCGAGGTCCGCCACTGCGCCTTTATCCGGGGCTCCGCCCTTGTGGGCGCGGGCTGCGTGGTGGGCAACTCCGTGGAGCTGAAAAACGTCATCCTCTTCGACAGCGTCCAGACCCCCCATTACAACTACGTGGGGGACTCCATCCTGGGCTTCAAGAGCCACATGGGCGCTGGGTCCATCACCTCCAATGTCAAGTCCGACAAAACCCTGGTGGTGGTGCGGAACGGAGAAGAGCGCCTGGAGACGGGCCGGAAGAAGTTCGGCGCCATCCTGGGAGACCACGTGGAGGTGGGCTGCAACAGCGTGCTGAATCCCGGCACCGTCGTCGGGCGGAACTCCAGAGTCTATCCCCTGTCCTCCGTCCGGGGCGCCGTCCCGCCGGAGAGCATCTTCAAGGGACCGGGTAACATCGTGCATCAGGATTGACATCGCTTATACAAAGGCCCGGCATGGGGAACACTCCCTGTGCCGGGTCCTTCTTTTCAAATTAGGGCTTGACAAATACCCCCTATGGGTATATGATGAGCATACCCCCAAGGGGTATGCTGCAAAGGAGGGTCCGCCATGGAGACCTGTGAATGCCATAAGACCAAGGAACGCTCTGAGGAAGAGTATAAACGGCTCATCCACCGGCTGAACCGGGTGGAGGGCCAGATCCGGGGCATCCGGGGCATGGTGGAGCGCAGCGCCTACTGTCCCGACATCCTGGCCCAGGTGGCCGCCGCCAACGCGGCGCTGAACGCCTTCGCCAAGGAGCTCCTTAGCGAGCACATCCGCACCTGCGTTACCCGGGACATCCGGGAGGGGAAGGATGAGACGGTGGAGGAGCTGTTGTGCACCCTCCAGAAGCTGATGAAATAAAGGAGGTCCCCTCGATGGAACAATACAACGTCACCGGCATGAGCTGCGCCGCCTGCTCCGCCCGGGTAGAAAAGGCCGTGGGCCAGGTGCCGGGCGTCACCTCCTGCTCCGTGAGCCTCCTGACCAACTCCATGGGCGTGGAGGGCAGTGCCCCGGCCGCCGAAATCATCGCCGCCGTGGAGGGCGCGGGCTACGGCGCTTCCCAAAAGGGGGCGGAGAAAGCCGCCGCCGGAGCCGCCGCCAATCCCGAAGAGGCCCTGGCGGACCACGAGACTCCGCTTTTAAAGCGGCGGCTGTGGTCCTCCCTGATTTTCCTGGCGGTGCTCATGTACTTTTCCATGGGCCATATGATGTGGAACTGGCCCGTCCCTCACTTCCTCCATGGGAACCACGTGGCCATGGGGCTGATTCAGCTTTTGCTGACGGTGGCCGTCATGGTCATCAACCAGAAATTCTTCATCAGCGGCTTCAAGAGCCTCTGGCACCGGGCCCCCAACATGGACACCCTGGTGGCCCTGGGGGCCTCGGCGGCTTTCGTTTACAGCACCTACGCCCTCTTCGCCATGACGGACGCCCAGGTCCGAGGGGACATGGCGGCGGTGATGGACTACATGATGGAGTTCTACTTCGAGTCCGCCGCCATGATCCTGGCCCTCATCACCGTGGGCAAGATGCTGGAGGCACGGTCCAAGGGGAAGACCACCGACGCGCTGAAAAGCCTCATGAAGCTGGCTCCCAAGACCGCCGTGCTGGAGCGGGACGGGAAGGAAGTCACCGTCCCCATTGAGCAGGTCCAAAAGGGCGACGTCTTTCTGGTCCGCCCCGGGGAGAACATCCCCGTGGACGGCGTGGTGGTGGAGGGCTCCAGCGCCGTCAACGA